>NZ_JBTYMC010000056.1:0-30698 GCF_054880855.1 Streptomyces sp. S6
GTAGATGGGCTTCGCGTGGTGGAAGTCGCTCTGGGAGTACGGGAGTTCCTCGACCCGCTTGCCGTCGATCTCGTACGCGACGCAGACCGGGATCTCCTCCCACCCGGTGAGTCACGCCGCGGTGAGGTTCTTCGTCCCGTTCAGCTACGGTCTGTCCGCGTCAAGTCCCTCGTTCGAGCTACCGAATTGGACATGTACGCCTCGCTCTGGCGTAGGTTGCGGAGCTGTTCGTTCCGCAGTCAGAGCATGTGAGGAGTGTCACCGAGGTGAGCGAGAAGAAGGGGGCCGGCGTCTGGGACGGCTTCAAAGCCTTCCTGACGCGCGGCAACGTCGTCGATCTGGCAGTGGCGGTGGTCATCGGTGC
The DNA here is from genome assembly GCF_054880855.1 of Streptomyces sp. S6. Taxonomy (NCBI): domain Bacteria; kingdom Bacillati; phylum Actinomycetota; class Actinomycetes; order Kitasatosporales; family Streptomycetaceae; genus Streptomyces; species Streptomyces sp. S6. The sequence continues at coordinate 365 of NZ_JBTYMC010000056.1, forward strand.
CGCCTTCACGAACATCGTCAACTCGGTCGTGAAGGGCGTCATCAACCCGCTGGTCGGTGCGATCGGCACGAAGAACCTGGACAGCTACAGCACGTGCCTGAAGGAGCCGTGCAAGCTCGCGGCGGACGGCTCGCTGGAGAGCGGCGTCCTGATCCAGTGGGGTTCGGTGCTCGGGGCGACGCTGAGCTTCCTGATCACGGCCGCGGTCGTGTACTTCCTGATGGTGCTGCCGATGTCGAAGTACCTGGCGCGGCAGGCGGCCCGGCAGAAGGCGAAGGAGGGCACCCACGAGGTCATCGAGGTGTCCGAGCTGGAGGTCCTCAAGGAGATCCGGGACGCGCTGGTCGCCCAGCAGCGGGGTTCGGGGCACGACGGGCGGTAGCGGCGCTCTCCTCGGCCCTGCGGGCGGCGTCCGGCCGTGCCCGCGGGGCCGTTCGGCTCTCCGGAGGGCCTCAGATGTGGTGGGGCGGCTTCTCGTCGAGGAAGCGCTTGAGGTCGGCCGCCGCGTCGCCGGTGCCCGTGCCGGAGGACTCGCCCCAGCCTCGGTCCGTGTCGTCCGACGACTGCCGGTCCAGCGGGTCGTCGAAGACCAGGGCCGACTTCGGGTCTCGGGGTTCGGCGGAGGGGGTGTTCATTCCTCCAGGGTACGGGGGTCCGGGGTGGGGCTGTGGTGCGGTGGACAACGGGGTCTGGTGTGCTGGGGGGCATGACGAGCGGTTCTGTTTCTCCAGGTGGTCGGGTGTCTGCGGAGAGTTCCTCCGAGGCCCATGGTGCAGTGCGTCCCGGGCGGCCGGTGCGGCGGCTCGTCTCGCGGGAGCGGGACGAGGCGCATCGGGTGGCGTCGCCGTTGGAGCTGTTCTTCGACCTGTGCTTCGTGGTGGCGGTGGCTCAGGCGGGCGTCGGGCTGGTGCACGCCGTCGCGGAGGGCCACGCGGGGGAAGGGGTGCTGCACTACGCGATGCTGTTCTTCTCGGTGTGGTGGGCCTGGATGAACTTCTCGTGGTTCGCCTCGGCGTACGACAACGACGACGTGCCGTACCGGATCGTGACGCTGGTGCAGATCGCCGGGGTGCTGGTGCTGGCGGCGGGGGTGTCGCGGGCGTTCGAGCACCAGGACTTCCTGGCCGTCTGGCTCGGGTACGTGATCATGCGGCTGGCGATGGTGGCGCAGTGGCTGCGGGCGGCGATGTCGACGGCCGGCGCGGAGCGGGCGGTGGCGCTGCGGTATGCCGGGGGTGTGCTGCTGTGCCAGGTGGGCTGGCTGGGGCTGGTGGTGTTCCCCGAGGGCGCGCGGGCGTGGGTGTTCCTGGTGATGGTGGTCGTCGAGCTGGCGGTGCCGGTGCTCGCGGAGCGGAACACCGGGACGGCGTGGCATCCGCATCACATCGCCGAGCGGTACGGGCTGTTCACGATCATCGTGCTGGGCGAGACGATCGCGGCTGCGACGGTCGCGGTGAAGTCGGCGCTCGACGAGCACGAGGCGCTGGGCGAGTTGCTGCCGATCGCGGCCGGTGGGCTGCTGATCGTGTTCGCCGCGTGGTGGATCTACTTCGTGGTGCCGGTCCACGGCCATCTGCGCTCCAACAAGCAGGCGTTCCTGTGGGGTTACGGCCACTACTTCGTGTTCGCCTCGGCCGCCGCGATCGGGGCGGGGCTGGAGGTGGCGGTGGAGGAGGCCGTCGGCAAGGCGCACATCTCGGCGACGGCCGCGGGGGCGGCCGTGACGGTGCCGGTGGCGCTGTATCTGGTGACCGTGTGGGCGCTGCACTCCCGGCACTTCAAGGTGGGGCTCGCGCAGCAGGCGGTGCTGCCGGGGGCGGCGGTGCTGGTGCTGTGCTGCACGTTCCTGGGGAGCTGGGCCGTCCCCGGGGCGGGGGTGGTGGCGGCGCTGACGGTCGTCACGGGGACGACGCTCACCGCGCGGACGGCGGCGCGGGAGCAAGCGGGGGCGGAAGGGAGACTGGCTGTATGACAGTTGACGCGCTGACGGATGTCGCCGGGATCCGGGTCGGGCACGCGACCCGGGCCGGGGGCGGGTGGCTGACCGGGACGACGGTCGTGCTCGCGCCGGAGGGGGGTGCGGTGGCCGCCGTCGATGTGCGTGGGGGCGGGCCGGGGACGAAGGAGACGGACGCGCTGGATCCGCGGAACGTGGTGGGGCGGGTGGAGGCCGTCGTCCTCACGGGCGGGAGCGCGTACGGGCTGGACTCCGCGTCCGGGGTGATGGCGTGGCTGGAGGAGCGGGGGCGGGGGATCCGGGTGGGGCCGGAGGCCGGGCACGTCGTGCCGGTGGTGCCGGCCGCGTGCGTGTTCGATCTCGGGCGGGGCGGGGACTTCCGGGCCCGGCCCGATGCGGGGACGGGGCGGGCGGCGGTGGAGGCGGGTGCGGCGAGCGAGAGTGGGGCGGTGGTCGCCGAGGGGTGTGTTGGGGCCGGGACAGGCGCTGTCGTCGGGGGGCTGAAGGGCGGGGTGGGGACGGCCTCCGTGCGGCTCCCCTCCGGGGGGACGGTGGGGGCGCTGGTCGTCGTCAACGCGGTGGGGTCCGTGGTGGAGCCGGAGACGGGGGCGTTGTACGGGGAGTTGGCCCAGGGGCGGGTGGCGTGTCCGGAGGCCGGGGTGCACGCGGCTGCGCTGCGGCGGTTGGCCGAGTGTGCGCAGGGGGTGGTGCCGCCGCCGCTCAACACGACGTTGGCGGTGGTCGCCACGGACTTCGCCCTGTCCAAGGCGCAGGCTCAGAAGCTGGCGGGGGTCTCGCACGACGGGATCGCCCGGGCGGTGCGGCCCGTGCATCTGCTGAACGACGGGGACACGGTGTTCGCGCTGGCCACGGGGGGCCGGGGGTTGGACGAGGGGGATCCGCTGGCGTTGAACGAGGTGTTGGCGGCGGGGGCGGACGCGGTGACTCGGGCGATCGTGCGGGGGGTTCGGGCGGCGGAGTCCGTGGCGGTGGGCGGGGGTGTGTGGCCGTCTTATCGGGAGCTGTACGGGTGAGGGGGTGTGAGGGGCTTGGGGGTGGTGTGTGGGGGTGGGGTGGGGAGTTGGGGGTGGGAGAGGAGTTTTGCTGGTTTGGGTGGGTGGGCGGGAACTTCTGGGGAGAGGGGCGCGTTTTATCAGGCATATGTTTTGCCGTTCCCGGGCACGACGGTCGAGCCAGGGGCTACGGTATGCACCCACAAGGTGACATGCAGCAACGCCGGGAGAAACCTTGAGCGTTCCGTACGAGATGGCGGCGTACGAACCATCCGAGTCGCCGGAGTCTCCGGAGGAGCACCTCGCGCGGCTCCTCGGACGGGCCCTGAACTCCTTCGAGTTGGCCGACGAGGTACTGAGGCGGCTCGACTGCGCACTGGCGCACGACAGTTCGCTGCACTCCGCGCACCACAGCTCGGGCCTGCACCGGGAGACGTACCGGCACACGTGGCTGCTGGCGGACGGCCGGGCGCTGACACTGTGGGAGCTGGTCCACAACGTCACGGCGAGCGGCGAGTCGCAGCACGAGGTGTACGAGGACCAGGAGGAGCTGCGGGAGGCGACGGCGAGACTGCCGTTACCCCCGGATTCACCGGAGTTCGAACTGCCGGTGTTCGTGCAGCTCGCGCCGATGCCGGCGCCGCGCCACATGTACGTGCGCGGCGATTCCGCCGACCACGTACGGCGGTTGCTGCGACGGGCGGAGAACACGGACCTGCCGGGGCGGGAGTTGACGGACCTGGTCTCGGCGGCGTCGGCCTACGAGATCACCCAGTCCTTCGGCCGGCCCTGCCGCGCCGGGCGCTCGGGGCTCGGGTTCGCGCTCTACGAGCACGCGTTCCTGCTGGCGGACGGCCGGGAGGTGTCCCTCTGGGAGGCGGAGCACACCGCGACGCCGGACGGCCGGCACATGTGCGAGGTGTACGCGTCGGAGGACGACGCTCGCGCGGCGATGGAGCGCCGGGCGGCCCAGCTGTCCTGACGCGGCTCAACTGCCGTGACGCGGAGGGTGGTTGCGCCACCGATCCGAGAGGCGCGCGGCTCTCCGGCGCCTCAGCGGTCGTCCGACAGGCGGCGTACCAGCGTGGCGAAGGCGTGTTCCTCGGCGGGCGTCAGAGGGGTCGCTTCGGCGGTCGGGCCCGTGCGGCGCTGGGCGGGGAGCGCGGGGAGGCCGTCGGGGCGGAGGGGGGCCGGGCGGGGCGGGGTGGCGGTGAGGGGCTGGGTGTAGGGGTGGCGGGGGCGGCGGAGTGTGCGGGTCAAGGTGGTCAGCCAGGACAGCGACGCGAGGGTCAGGGCGGTGAGGGCTGTCAGTTGGGGGAGGGTGAGATTCGCGGGCATGGGAACCAGTAGACACCACGATTCGTTGGTTTCGTTACGGAACGGGATAGATGGTGCAGAGCTCGCGGGGGTACTGAATGCGTGCGTGGGGCTTGGGAGTTGTGAAGGGAGCGCGCGAGGGAGCGCGCGGCGGGTGGGACGTCCGCGGGGTCCGGGTACGGCGCCGGCCGCGGCCCCCTCTCGTGGCGGGGACCGCGGCCGGCGTCGAGCGGGGGTTACGCCGCCACGGGGTGCTTGCGCTCCTCGGGCTGTTCGGCCGCCTCGGGGCGAGCAGCCGTCGGGGCCGGCTTGCGCAGGCCCTTCAGGAGGACCACCAGGGCGGTGGTGACGCCGACGCCCGCCGCGAGGGCGATCAGGTAGAGGAACGGGTTGCCGATCAGCGGGACGACGAAGATGCCGCCGTGCGGGGCCCGCAGGGTGGCGCCGAAGGCCATCGACAGGGCGCCGGTGACCGCGCCGCCCGCCATGGACGCCGGGATGACGCGCAGGGGGTCGGCCGCGGCGAACGGGATCGCGCCCTCGGAGATGAAGGACAGGCCCAGGACCCAGGCGGCCTTGCCGTTCTCGCGCTCGGTCTCGGTGAAGAGCTTGCTGCGGACGGTCGTCGCCAGGGCCATCGCCAGCGGCGGGACCATACCGGCGGCCATCACGGCGGCCATGACCTTCATCGCCGAGTCGCCCGGGTCGGTGACGGCGATGCCGGCGGTGGCGAAGGTGTACGCGACCTTGTTGACGGGGCCGCCGAGGTCGAAGCACATCATCAGGCCGAGGAGGGCGCCGAGCAGGACGGCGTTCGAGCCGGTGAGGCCGTTCAGCCAGTCCGTCATGCCCTTCTGGGCGGAGGCGATGGGCTTGCCGATCACGACGAACATCAGGAAGCCGACGATCGCCGTGGAGATCAGCGGGATCACCACCACCGGCATGATGCCGCGCAGCGCCGTCGGGATCTTCACCCGCTGGATGCCGAGCACCACACCACCGGCGAGGAGACCCGCGGCGAGGCCGCCGAGGAAGCCCGCGTTGATGGTGGAGGCGATCATGCCGCCGACGAAGCCGGGGACGAGGCCGGGGCGGTCCGCCATGCCGTACGCGATGTATCCCGCGAGGACGGGCACGAGGAAGCCGAAGGAGACGGCGCCGACCTGGAACAGCAGCGCGGCCCAGCTGTCGGCCTGGGTCCACAGGAAGTGGTCCATCACCGACGGCGCCTTGTTGATCTTGTAGCCGCCGATCGCGAAGCCGAGGGCGATCAGGAGGCCGCCCGCCGCGACGAAGGGGACCATGTAACTGACGCCGGACATCAGCCACTTGCGGAGCTTCGTGCCGTAGCCCTCGGTGGAGTCGCCCGCGCGCTCGACCGGGGTGGGGGCGGAACCCGTCGTCACCACGCCTCGGGCCGCCTTGTCCTTTACCTCGGCGATGAGGTCCGCCGGGCGGTTGATGCCGGCCTTCACCCCGACGTCGACGGTCGGCTTGCCGGCGAAGCGGTCCTTGTCGCGGACGGGGACGTCGTGGGCGAAGATCACGCCGTCCGCGTCCGCGATGAGCTGGGGGTCGAGGCGGGTGAAGCCGGCCGAGCCCTGGGTCTCGACGGTCAGCTCGACGCCCGCCTCGCGGCCCGCGTTCTCCAGGGACTCGGCGGCCATGTAGGTGTGGGCGATGCCGGTGGGGCAGGAGGTGACGGCGACGATGCGGAAGGGGGGTGCGGCTTCGGCCGAGGGCTCGGGGTGGTCGGCCGCTGCGGCACCGGTGGAGGCCGCCACCGGTGCCGCAGCGGAGTCTTCGGGGGTTTCGGACGGCAGAGCCGTGGGGGCCGTGACGTCCTCGGGGGTCTTGTCGCCGCGGATCAGGGCCGCCGCCGTCTCCGGGTCGGTGACCGCGCGCAGGGCGTCCGTGAACGCCGTGTTCATCAGCTGGCGGGCCAGCGCCGAGAGGATCGTGAGGTGGGCGTCGTCCGCGCCTGCCGGGGCCGCGATCAGGAAGATCAGGTCGGCGGGGCCGTCCGGGGCGCCGAAGTCGATGCCGGGGGTGGCTCGGCCGAAGGCCAGGGTGGGTTCCGTGACGTGGGTGCTGCGGCAGTGGGGGATGCCGATGCCGCCGTCCAGACCGGTCGGCATCTGGGCCTCCCGGGCGGCGACGTCCGCGAGGAAGCCGTCCAGGTCGGTGACTCGGCCCAGGGTGACCATGCGGGCGGCGAGGGATCGCGCCGCCGCTTCTTTGCCGTCGGCGGACAGGTCGAGGTCGACCAGGTCCGCGGTGATCATGTCGCTCATCGCGGGCTCCTTCGCACGCGTATCGCCACGGGGGCGGGGGTGGGATCGGGGAGGGGGGTGGCGAGAGTCGTCGGTGGGGACGGGGTTCGCCGCGTGGGGGCCTGGGGGGTGACGGGGTGGGCCGGGTGCGGGGCCGTGGGGGGTGTTCGCGCACCTGAAGGGGCTGGGGTGTGGGGCGTCATGACGTTGGTTCCGTCAGAGGGCGGTCCAAGGGGATGTCCGTGGTGAGCGTCACCGTTTCCGGGGTCAGGTCCGCCGGGGTCGGCATGACGCTGCCGGGAAGCTGGACCGCGGCGGCGCCGTGGGCCACTGCGGAGGCCAGGGCTGTGGGGCCCGTGCCGCCTGCGATCAGGAAGCCGGCCAGGGAAGAGTCGCCCGCGCCTACGTTGCTGCGGATCGCCGAGACTCGGGAAGAAGCGAAGTACGTGCCTGTGGCGTCCAGGAGGAGTTGGCCGTCGGCGCCCAGGCTGGCCAGGACCGACTGGGCTCCCATGCCTCGGAGTTGCTCCGCCGCTTTCAGGGCGTCGCCCACCGTCCGCAGGGGGGAACCCACCGCTTCCGACAGTTCCTCCGCGTTCGGCTTGACCACGTCCGGGCGGGCGCGGAGGGCCTCCAGGAGGGCGGGGCCGGAGGTGTCGAGGGCGATGCGGGCGCCGGCTGCGTGCGCGCGGGTGACGACGTCGGCGTACCAGGAAGGGGCCAGGCCCCTCGGGAGGCTGCCGCAGCAGGCGATCCAGTCGGCGTCCGCGGAGTGCTCGCGGACCGTCTCCAGGAGGAGTTCCTGCTCGGCCGGGGAGAGTTCGGGGCCCGGCGCGTTGATCTTCGTGAGGACGCCGTCGGACTCGGCCAGCGCGATGTTGGACCGGGTCGCGCCGGCCACCGGGACGGGGGCGACCTCGATGCCCTGTGCGTCGAGGAGGTTCGCGACGAGGGCGCCGGGGGCGCCGCCGAGCGGCAGCACCGCGACCGTACGCCGGCCCGCCGCCGCGACCGCCCGCGAGACGTTGACGCCCTTGCCGCCGGGGTCCATCCGCTCACCGGTCGCGCGGATGACCTCACCGCGGTCCAGGGAGGGGACCTCGTAGGTGCGGTCCAGGGAGGGGTTGGGGGTGACGGTGAGGATCATGCCGCCCTTGCCGGTCGTGGGGATACGGATACGGGTGCTGTCGCTGGTGCGGAGGGGGTGGCGCGGGTCGCGGGGGCCGTTCGGGCCGCCGGGCTGCCGCTCGCGACTGACGCCGCCGGACTGCCGGACCCCTCCGACGCCACTGGCTTGCCGCCCGCCACCGACACCGTTCGCCCCGCTGACACCACCGGTACCGTCGACGCAGTCCGCCCCGCTGACACCACCAGCACCGTTCGCACCGCCGGTGCCGTCGATGTCGCCCCCGCCGCCCATGCCCTGTGTGCCCGTCATGCCCGCACCACCCCCGTCCCCCCGCGCTCGACCGCCGCCGTCTCCTCGTCGCCGAGGCCCTGGTCGGTGATCAGGAGGTCGACGTCGGTGAGGTCGCCGAAGCGGGCGAAGTGTTCCTGGCCGTGTTTGGCGGAGTCGGCGAGGAGGACGATGCGGCGGGCGGCGGCGATGGCCGCGCGCTTCACCGCGGATTCGGCGAGGTCGGGGGTGGTGAGGCCGTGTTCGGGGGAGAAGCCGTTGGCCGCGACGAAGCAGACGTCCGCGCGGATCTCGCTGTAGGCCCGCAGGGCCCACGCGTCGACCGCCGCGCGCGTGCGGTGGCGGACCCGGCCGCCGACGAGGTGGAGCTGGATGCCGGGGTGGTCCGCGAGGCGGGCGGCGATGGGGAGGCTGTGGGTGACGACCGTCAGCGCGGCGTCGAGGGGGATCGCGGCGGCGAGGCGGGCGACCGTCGTCCCCGCGTCGAGGATCAGCGTGCCGTCGGTGGGGAGTTCGGCGAGGGCCGCCCTGGCGATGCGGTCCTTCTCGTCGGCGGAGGTGGACTCGCGCTCGGCGAGGTCGGGCTCGAAGTCGAGGCGGCCGACCGGTATCGCGCCGCCGTGCACCCTGCGGACGAGGCCGGCGCGGTCGAGGGACTTGAGGTCCCGGCGGATCGTCTCCGCCGTGACCTGGAACTCCTCGGCCAGCGAGACGACGTCCACCCGGCCGCTCTCGCGGGCGAGGCGCAGGATCTCCTGCTGCCGTTCCGGTGCGTACATCGCGCTGCCTCCGAGGGTCCGGATCTTGTCCGGTTTCTGTCCGGTTGATGCCCGAACTTGTGGTTTCGCTCGGAGGCTACGCCCAGATTTCTGGAAAGTAAACAGGTTCGGACTCGAAACAGACATGACCGGGCTTGGGGGTGCGGGTATTTCCGGTCTAGGTCAGAAGGTGGCCTAGTGGTGGGGCATCCTCTGGGCATGACCACTGACACGCCCGCACGGCTGCTTCAGCTGCTGTCCCTGCTCCAGACGCCCCGGGAGTGGCCGGGGGGTGAGCTGGCGGAGCGGTTGCGGGTGTCCCGGCGGACCGTGCGGAGGGATGTCGAGCGGCTGCGGGAGCTGGGGTATCCCGTGCAGGCGACGATGGGGGCGGACGGGGGGTACCGGCTGGTCGCGGGGAAAGCGATGCCGCCGCTCGTGCTGGACGACGAGGAGGCCGTCGCCATCGCCGTGGGGTTGCGGGCGGGGGCCGGGCACGCCCTGGAGGGGGTGGACGAGGCGTCGGTGCGGGCGCTGGCGAAGCTGGAGCAGGTGCTGCCCGCGAGGCTGCGGCGGCGGGTGACGACGTTGCAGTCCGCGACGACGCCGTTGACCTATGGGGACGGGGCTCGGATCGCGCCGGAGACGTTGACGGCGATCGCCTCCGCGGTTGCCGGGGGTGAGCGGTTGCGGTTCGCCTACAGCGCGCGGGACGGGGTGGAGAGTCGGCGAGTCGTCGAGCCGTATCGGCTCGTGTCCTCCGGGCAGCGGTGGTATCTCGTCGCGTACGACCTCGACCGGGGGGACTGGCGGACGTTCCGGGTCGACCGGTTGAGCGAGCCGTTCGCCACCGGTGCGCGGTTCGCCCCGCGGGAGCTGCCGGAGGGGGGTGCGGTGGAGTTCGTGCGGCGGGCGTTGCGGTGGCAGCGGGAGACGTATGAGTTCGTGGTGGTCTTCGAGGGGACGGCCGAGGAGGTGTCGGCCTGCGTGCCGAAATCGGTGGGGGCCGTGGAAGGGGTGGTGGAGGGTGGGGGGTGCCGGGTGCGGGGGGTGATCGGGGGGCCGATGGAGTGGCTGGCCATGCGGCTGGCGATGACGGGGATGGAGTTCCGGGTGGAGGGGCCGGAGGAACTGGTGGGGTGTGTGCGGGAGTTGAGTGGGCGGTTGGGGCGGGCCGGGGGCGAGGGGGCGGTGCGGTGAGGGGGCGGGTCCGTGTGGCTGTTCGCGCCCGCGCGGCGGAGCCGCAGCTCAGACACAGCCCCACCCCCCCTGCGCCCTGTGGCACAATCTGGAATTTGAGTGGGCCACCCCGGGGTTCAGGTTCGGGGTGGCCCTCTCTTTGTCGGGGCCCGCGCTTCAGATAGCAGAAGAGCCGGGCTTCGGCACCCGGGGGGGGGGGAGGGTGCCGAAGCCCGGCTGGGGTGGTCCCGGCGCCGGGGGGAGTGCGTCGGGACGTGGCTCTGTTGGGGGGTGAACGGGGGTCGGGGCCGGGAGGTTTCTCGGCCGGAGGGGTGAACTGCCGTTCCCTGGAGACTTGTTCCCCCGGGGTGCGGGGTTGAAGCCGGAGAGGGCGGGTGTTCGCCGAGGGCGTTCAAGCCCCTCCCCCGCCGGCGCTCAGCTCATCAGCCCATCCCCGTAAGGGAGTTGAGCCTCCGAGCCCGGCCCTCGGCCCCCGGCCCCCGCCTCACGCCGCCGCCTCGAACCCCGTGTCCCTCGCCAGCTTCTTCAGTTCGAGGAGTGCGTGCTTCTCGATCTGCCGGATGCGCTCGCGGGTGAGGCCGTGTTCCTTGCCGACCTCGGTCAGTGTCCGCTCGCGCCCGTCCTCGATGCCGTACCGCATCTTGATGATGGAGGCGGTGCGGGGGTCGAGGCGGTCGATGAGGCCGTCGAGTTCCTCGCTGCGCAGGAGCGTGAGGACGGACTGCTCGGGGCTGACCGCGGACGTGTCCTCCAGGAGGTCGCCGAACTGGGTGTCCCCCTCGTCGTCCACGGACATGTTCAGGGAGACCGGGTCACGGGCCCAGTCGAGGACGTCGACGACACGCGCGGGGTTGGAGCCCAACTCCTTGGCGATCTCGGCGGGCTCGGGGTCGCGTCCGTGCTCGCGGTTGAACTCGCGCTGGACGCGGCGGATGCGGCCGAGCTCCTCGACGAGGTGGACGGGGAGGCGGATCGTACGGGACTGGTCGGCTATGGAGCGGGTGATGGCCTGGCGGATCCACCACGTCGCGTACGTGGAGAACTTGAAGCCCTTGGCGTAGTCGAACTTCTCGACGGCGCGCACCAGGCCCGCGTTCCCCTCCTGGACGAGGTCGAGCAGGGGGAGGCCGCTGCGCGGGTAGCGGCGGGCGACGGCGACGACCAGGCGGAGGTTGGAGCGGATGAAGACGTCCTTCGCGCTCTCTCCGGCGGCGACGAGGGCCTCCAGCTCCTCACGGGTGGCGTCGGAGCCGGACTCCTCGAAGCCGTCCAGGAGCTGACGCGCGAACACGCCCGCCTCGATGATCTGCGACAGCTCGACTTCCTTGGCGGCGTCGAGCAGGGGGGTGCGCGCGATCTCGTCGAGGTACATGCCGACCAGATCGCGGTCGGCGATCTCCCCGCCGGTGGCGCGAACACTGCGGGCCACGGCGCCTGTCTCGCCGCTGGCGGACTGACGACGGGCGACGGCACGGGTTGCCATGCGTGCTCCCTAACGATCGTGGGCTGCCGGGTGGTCCGGACGGGTCCGGTTCCCGGGTCTTCCGATCCGGGTCCCTCAGATCCGTTCGATGGAAACAACGACTGGAATCAGGACAGAATTCCCAACCCGGCACCCCGATTTTCTGATCTTGCAGTATCCTGCCCGGTCGACGGAGGAGGCGGACGGTGACGGAAGCGGCAGAGGTGCAGGTCAGGCCCGGAATCGAGGGAGATCTCGACTCCCTCACCGAGCTCTACAACCACTACGTCCATGAGACGCCCATCACATTCGACACGGCGGTTTTCACTGCGGAAGAACGCCGTCCTTGGCTGCTCTCCCACCCTGAAGACGGCCCGTACCGCCTGATGGTTGCCACGGACACGGACTCTCAGGAAATTCTGGGATACGCCACATCCAGCCCTTACCGGCCGAAGGCCGCGTACTCCACGTCCGTCGAGGTCACGGTGTACGTGGCACCCGGCGCGGGCGGGCGGGGCGTCGGCACGCTCCTCTACAAGGCCCTCTTCGAGGCGCTCGCCGACGAGGACGTCCACCGCGCGTACGCCGGCATCGCGCAGCCCAACGAAGCGTCCACGCGCCTGCATGAACGCTTCGGCTTCCAGCACATCGGGACCTACCACGAGGTGGGCCGCAAGTTCGGGCGGTACTGGGACGTGGCCTGGTACGAGAAGGAGCTGTAACCCCGCGCCTCGCACGAACCCCGCACCTCAGGCGACCGCCCTCACCCGAACTGCACCGACCTCTTCGCCAGCCCCATCCAGAACCCGTCGATCACGGACTTCTGCGCGTCCAGCTCACCCCCCGCCTCGGCCACCCCCATGGTCACGAACAGCGGCGCGAAGTGCTCCGTGCGCGGATGGGCGTACCGCCCCGCCGGTGCCTTGTCGAGGAAGTCGAGGAGCCCGTCCCAGTCCCGGGACTCCAGCGCGCGGTGCCCCCAGTCGTCGAACTCGACGGACCAGGAGGGGACGCCGGGGGTGCGCAGGGCGGCGAGGTTGTGGGTGAAGAATCCGGAGCCGACGATCAGGACGCCCTCGTCGCGCAGGGGTGCCAGTTTGCGGCCGATGTCCATGAGTCTCACCGGATCGAGGGTCGGCATGGAGATCTGGAGGACAGGGACGTCCGCGTCGGGGAACATCTCCACCAGCGGAACGTAGGCGCCGTGGTCCAGACCGCGCTCAGGGATGTCCTGGACGGGGATTCCCGGAGCGCGCAGCAACTTGCGCACGCTTTCCGCGAGTTCGGGCGCACCGGGAGCGTCGTAAGTGACTCTGTAGTAGTGCTCGGGGAAGCCCCAGAAGTCGTAGACAAGGGGGACGGGGTTGACGGCACCGAGGGCGAGGGGGGCCTCCTCCCAGTGCGCCGAGACGATGAGGATCGCCTTGGGGCGGGGCAGGTCCGCCGACCAGGCGGCGAGCTGGCCGGGCCAGACGGGGTCGTCGGCGAGCGGCGGAGCGCCGTGGCTGAGGTACAGGGCGGGCATGCGCTCCGGGGCGGCGGCGGACATGCGGTGACTCCCTTCCGGTTGCTTCGAAGCCGGTTACTTCAAAATTGCAGTATCGATTCGTACATACCCTACGACCTGTTTGTTTAAAATTCAATGATGGGAGCGTTACTGTGGAGTACATGAAGGCATCCACCTCCCCGACCCCTGACGAGCCACAGTGGCTCTCCGAAGAGGAGCAGTTCGTCTGGCGTGCCTATCTGCACGCGTCGACGCTCCTCGACGACCACCTCGACCGCCAGCTCCAGCGCGACGCCGGCATGCCGCACATGTACTACGGCCTGCTGGTCGGCCTCGGCGAGGCCCCGCAGCACCGGCTGCGGATGACCGAGCTGGCCATGAAGTCCAAGATCACCCGGTCTCGTCTCTCGCACGCGATCGCCCGGCTGGAGAAGAACGGCTGGGTGCGCAGAGAGGACTGCTCCTCCGACAAGCGGGGCCAGTTCGCCGTGCTGACGGACGCCGGGCTCGACGTGCTGCGGCGGGTGGCGCCCGGCCACGTCGGGGCCGTGCGGACGTCGCTGTTCGCGCGGCTCACCCCGGAGCAGACGAAGGCCCTCGGCGAGATCATGACGATCGTCGCCGAGGGCCTTCAGCCCAACGAAGCGGGTGCCGACCTGCCCTGGCTGCGCTGACCTCGTCCCCAGGGTCCGCGCAGGTCAGAGCGGGGACTCAGCGGGGGCTAGTGAGCGACCACCGGGACCTTGAACTCGTCCTCAGCACCTTCCTCGGCACCGTGGCCGAGGTTCGGACGGCCGGCGTTGACCAGAGTGAAGGCGATCACCGAGGCGGCGACGAGGATCCCGACGGCGAACCAGATCGCGCTCGTGTACCCGTGGACCATGCCGTCGAGCTGGACCAGCTGCTGCTGCGGCTTTCCGGCGGCACCGGCGATGTGGTCCTTGACGTACGACGTCGTCGCGGACGCGGCGATCGTGTTCAGCAGGGCGGTGCCGATGGCGCCGCCCACCTGCTGCGAGGTGTTGACCATCGCGGAGGCGACGCCGGCGTCCCGGGGCTCCACGCCCTGGGTCGCGAGCGACATCGCCGGCATGAACGCGGTACCCATGCCGAGGCCCAGGAGCAGCATCGCGGGCAGCAGCAGGGCGGCGTACGAGGAGTCGACCTTCATCTGGGTCAGCAGGAACATGCCGAGGGCGGCGACCAGGAAGCCAGGGCCCATCAGCAGGCGCGGGGCGACGCGGGTCATCAGGCGGGTGCCGATCTGGGTCGAGCCCGTGATCATGCCGACGACCATCGGCAGGAACGCGAACCCGGTCTTGACCGGCGAGTACCCCTTCACGATCTGGAGGTAGTAGGTGAGGAAGAGGAACAGGCCGAACATGCCGATGATGGCGAGACCCAGCGAGAGGTAGATACCGCCGCGGTTGCGCTCGGTGACGACCCGCAGCGGCAGCAGCGGCGCCTTGACCTTCGACTCGACGACGACGAAGGCGGCCAGCAGCACGGCGGAACCGACGAACAGGGCGATCGTCAGGCCGTCGGACCAGCCCTCGGACTCGGCGCGCGTGAAGCCGTAGACCAGGGACACCAGGCCCAGCGTGGACAGCAGCACGCCCGGGATGTCGAGCGGGTTGCGGTTGCGCCCGCCCTCGGGCTCACGGATGACGAAGTAGGCACCGGCCGCCGCGATGATCGCGAACGGGATGTTGACGAAGAACGTCCAGCGCCAGTTCAGGTACTCGGTGAGGAACCCGCCGAGGATCAGGCCGACCGCGCCGCCGCCGCCGGCGATGGCGCCGTAGATGCCGAACGCCTTGGCGCGCTCCTTGGCGTCCGTGAACATCACGGCGAGCAGGGAGAGCGCGGCGGGCGCGAGGAGGGCGCCGAAGACGCCCTGGAGGGCGCGGGCGCCGAACATCATGGCCTGGTCCTGCGCGGCGCCGCCGAGGGCGGACGCGAACGCGAAACCGCCGAGGCCGACGACGAAGGTGCGCTTACGGCCCCACAGGTCGGCGATCCGTCCGCCGAAGAGCAGGAGACCGCCGAAGGCGAGGGCGTAGGCGGTGACGATCCACTGCTTGTTGCCCTCGGAGATGCCCAGGTCCGACTGTGCGGCGGGCATCGCGATGTTCACGATGGTGGCGTCCAGGACGACCATCAGCTGGGCTATGGCGATGAACGCCAGAGCCTTCCAGCGATTGGCGTCGGGAGCCTTGGGGACTGCTTGAGACATGGGTGGACCCACTCCGGGACTTCGTTGGTGAAAAGTGATCGGAAAACGTGACGGACGGAAGAACAGACTGATCGGGACGGCTGAACTGATCGGTCAGAGCCGGCGGAGTTCCTCCATGGACATGGCGGATCCGGGCAGTTCGGAGGTGGACGGCGCCGCGCGCAGGCCGTCCAGGAAGAGCTGGAGATGGCGGTGGAGGAACCGGTCGGCGCTGGCGCACATGGTGCCCGCCGGGGGCCGGCTCAGCTGGGCCACGACGATCATCACGTCGCCCGACCCGACGTCCTCCCGCAGTTGACCGGCCGCCTTCGCCCGGTCCATGACCTCGTCGACGATCTCCTCGACCCGGGTCCGCGCGGCGGCCAGGTCGGGGTGGTTCTCGTCGAAGCCCGCCGAGATCATCGGGCACAGCGCGCTGACCCGTTCGTCGGCGGTGGCGTGCACGAAGCGCTCCAGGGCGGCGAACGCGTCGCCCTCCTCGGCCAGGGCTTCCCGGCCTGCTCGCGCCGTGCGGTCCAGGACCGAGCAGACGACCTCGCGGACGAGGGCCTGGCGGTCCGGGAAGTTCCGGTAGACCGTGGCGTTCCCGACACCGGCGCGGCGGGCGATCTCGTCGAGCGGCACCTCGGGGCCGAACTCGGTGAGCATCTCGCGTGCGGCGGTGACGATCCGCTCCCGGTTGCGCAGGGCATCGGCACGGGGCCGGGTCGCCTTGCGCTGCGCGGGAAGCGTGGGGGACTCCACGGCGGTCTCCTTGCGGAAGAGGTTTGAAGCGCGATCCGGGGAGCACATCCCCGTTTCACTCGGACGCCGGGTTAAACGGGGAAGCGATCCCCGGTTATTTCCCCACGTGAATGTGACCTGCATCACATAATCGTTTCGCGTGGAGACAGCGGCGGCAGAGGGCGGGGCCACGATCGGACGCCCCCAGCGCGCGCCCCCTCGCGCCCCGGCAGAGGGTGAGCGGGAGGACGCAGCCGGTGACCGGTGGCTGCCCGGACCGGAGGGCCACCGCATGCAGCCGCACCCGCCTCGCCGACGGATACGTCCGCACCGCACGGCCGCGCTGATGTCGGTGACCGTGCTGACGCTGGCCGTCGGAACCTCGGCGGGGCCCGGCGAACGGCTGCGGGAGCAGGCGGCGGTGGCGGCCGGCGCGAACCCGGAGGCCCTCGCGCGGGCCTCCGCGCTCGGGCCGTGCATGATCCGGGGGGCGAGCGCCGTCCAGATGTCCGAGGGGGTACCCACTCCGGGGGGCTACTCCAGGTCTACGGGTACGGTCAGGGCGCTGACCCTGATGATCGACTTCCCCGACGCCAAGGGCCCCGGCAACGCGATGGACCGGTTCCGGGAGTTCTTCCCGCAGACCTCGGAGTGGTTCCGTACCGCGTCCTACGGGCGGCTCGACTACCGGGCCGAGGCGCCCGTGCCGCGCTGGCTGCGGATGCCGAAGCCGTTCACCGCGTACGGGATAGAGCGCGGCGCCCCCTTCGACCCCGGGTACCGGGAGCTGGTCGAGGACATCGTCGCCGCCGCCGACCCGCGCGTCGACTTCCGGGACTACGACCTGCTGAACGTCCTCGTCACCCCGAACGCCGGGCCCTCCGCGCTGGACACGGTCCTGTCGGTGACGTTCGCCGGGAACACCGAGGCGCCGGTCGCGGACGGGGTGCCGGTGGCCAACGCGTCGTTCGTGTACTCGCGGCAGGACGACGGGTCCGGGGCGTACGCCGAGACCGGGTACCGGGTGCTGCCGCACGAGAACGGGCACGTCTTCGGGCTGCCCGACCTGTACACGCAGGAGGGCGGGGGCGCCGTCGGGCACTGGGACATCATGAGCGAGGACTGGGGGGCCAACAACGACTTCCTCGGCTGGCACAAGTGGAAGCTGGGGTGGCTGACGCCGGACCAGGTCAACTGCGCGTCCCTAAAGGGCACTTCCGACTACACCCTGTCCCCCCTCTCCTCCCCCGGCGGACGCAAGCTGCTCTTCGTGCCGACCGGCGGGCGCAGCGGGTACGCCGTCGAACTGCGCACGAAGGGCGGCAACGACGAGTCCGTCTGCCGGCCCGGCATCCTCATCTACAAGGTGGACGCCACCGTCGACACCGGCCTCGGCCCCGTCACCGTCCACGACTCCCGGCGCGACAGCGGGGGGTGCACGCGCAGCCCCAACGTCCACGCGGAGCTGTCCGACGCGACGTTCCGCCCGGGGCAGCGGTTCGCGGACCGGAAGCACGGGGTGAGCATCGCGGTCGAGGGGATCGACGCGGACGGGAACTACGAGGTGTCGGTGACCCGGGGGAAGCCGGGAGCCTGAGAGGCGTTCAAGAGGGAGGCGCTCCCGTACCGTGGGGGCGAGATCTCACCCGGGAGTGCCGCGCTCATGACGTCGTCCGATGCCGTTCCGTCCGAGGTTGTGGCTCCGCTGGTGCGGGGGGTGGGGGTGCTGGAGCGGCTCACCGAGGCCGGGGGGACGCTGAGCCTGAGCGGACTTGAGCGGGAGACGGGGCTCGCGCGGT
The DNA here is from genome assembly GCF_054880855.1 of Streptomyces sp. S6. NCBI lineage: Bacteria > Bacillati > Actinomycetota > Actinomycetes > Kitasatosporales > Streptomycetaceae > Streptomyces > Streptomyces sp. S6. The sequence continues at coordinate 18,027 of NZ_JBTYMC010000056.1, forward strand.
CGACGGTGGACCGGATCGCGGTGACGCTGGAACGCGTCGGGTACGTACGCCTCGACGGGCGGGACGCCTCCCTCGCACCCCGGGTCGCGGAGCTGGGCAACGCCTACCTCGCCGCGCTGCGGCTGCCCTCGCTGCTGGCCGCCCGCGCGGACCGACTGGCCGACGAACTCGACGAGTCGGTGTCCCTGGCGGTCGGCGACCGGGGCGGCATCCGCTTCATCCACCAGGCCACCCGGCGCCGCACCCTCTCCCTCTCCTTCCGCATCGGCGACCTCCTCCCCGCCGAACGCACCGCCCCCGGGCCCCTGTTCGCGAGCGAGTGGGACGACGCCGAGTGGACGGCGTGGCGCACACGCCGGACGGCCGACCCCGTGGACGCGGGCTTCACGGCGCTGCCGAACCGTGAACTCCCCGACCTCGACGCCGAGTTCGTCCAGCGCGCCGAAGCCGCCGGGCGGGCCGGGTTCGCCGTCGACGACCAGCTCATCGAACCGGGCCTCGTGGCGGTGTCCGTGCCGGTGCGCGGCGCGGACGGGCAGGTCGTGTGCGTGGCCAGCGTCGTGAGCCACACCAGCCGGCACACCGCCGAGGGGCTGCGGACGACGCTGCTGCCCCGGCTCCAGGGGGCCGTCTCCGGGATGGAGCAGGCGCTGCGGGAGGCCCCCGACCCGGTCCCCGGTCCCGCGCCCGCCGGCCTCGCGGGGTGGACGCAGGCGTCGAAGCAGGAGCTGGGGCGGGAGTTCGTGGAGTCGCTGGCGCGCGGACTGAGCGTGCTCACGGCGTTCGGCGAGGGGCGGGCGCTGCTCACCCTCAGCGAGGTCGCCAAGGCGACGGGGCTCTCCCGGGCGACCGCCCGCCGGGCCCTGATCACCTTCCGGCACCTGGGCCTCGTCCGACTCGCCTCGGACCCCCGGTACTTCACCCTCACCCCCCGCGTACTGGACCTGGGATTCCCCCCGTTGTCCCGCACGACCCTCGCCCGCATCGCCCGGCCCCACCTGGAGAACCTCGCCGCCCGCATCCAAGAGCCCGTCTCCCTGGGGGTGTTGGCCGACGGCGGCGAGGTGCAGTACACCGCGCAGGTCACCGCCCGGCACGTGATGAGCGTCGACACCGGTGTGGGGACCCGGCTGCCCGCCTGGGTGACCGCCCTCGGGCGGGTGCTGCTGGCCGATCTCCCGGACGGGGAACGGGAGTTCGGGGAGCTGTCCGCGTACACCTCCCGGACCGTGACCGACCCGGCGGCGCTGCGGGGGATGCTCGACGAGGTGCGGGACAAGGGATTCGCCCTGGTCGACGAGGAGTTGGAGGACGGGCTGCGGTCGGTCGCCGTGCCCGTGCGGGGGCGGGACGGGCGGGTCGTGGGCGCGGTGAGCGCGTCGACTCACGTGGCCCGGCGGTCTGTTGAGGAGTGCGTGTCCGTGATCCTGCCCGAACTGGCCGACGCCGCCGGGCGGATCTCGGGGGAGCTGGGGGTGGTGTCGCGGTTCATCCGGGTGAAGTGAGGGGTCTGGGGAATACGGGGGGATCAGCTTCCCTTCCTGAACACGAACCCCTCCAGCGACACCACATGCTCCCCCCGGTTCTCCCGGTACCCCACGCAGTACCGCGTCGGATACCACCCGCTCTCCCGCCACGCCGCCGGCTGCCGGAACGGCACGCAGACGTCGGCGACCGTGCCGTCCCGCTGTCCCGCCAGCCAGGACTTGGCGATCATCGCCTCGTAGAAGGTGATCCGGCCGTCGTAGGCACCGTAGATCCAGGTGTGCGTGAACGGGCGGCCGTTCAGCTCGGGGGCCCGTGCGTCGAGGAGGTGGTTGCCCATCGCGGGCTCGACGGCGTTCATGTCGGCGAAGTCGGGGGCGGTGTAGCGCACGGGGACGGGCTTCTTGGCGCGGGCGTAGTCCTCGCAGTCCATGTTGGCCTCGCAGGGGCCGGTCCCGATGGCGTCCCGTTCGGCTTTCGGCTGGATGTAGAAGTGGAAGTCGAAGTGCGGGGTGTCGTACACGCCTTTCGGGTTGTGCCCCGCCGGATTCCAGTTCACCAGGTCCCAGGTGAACGGCGAATTCGATCCGCCGGGCACCTCAAGGGCGTTCTCGTGGCCGACGGAACATTCCATGTGGAGGTCGAGACGGCCGTCCCCGTTCCGGTCGTAACAGTGCTTGCCGTCGCTGACGGCCGTGGGCAGCCCGCGCAGCGCGGACGCCGCGAACACGACACCGACGGCGACGGGACGGCCGTCCGCCTGCTGCGCGTACGCCCGCAGGGTGCCGTCCCCCAGGGCCACGGGCTTGCCGTACGTGGCGCAGGGGCCCGCGTACGACGGCGTCGTCCGCAGGAGGGCGGGGACACTCTCGGCGGGGACGCGGGCCGGGTGCTCGACCGTCCGGTTCCCGGCGGGCACGAGGCACACCGGGACCCGCCCGTCCGCCCCGGCAGCCGTGCCCGCGGCCGGAATTCCGGCCAGGATCAGCGCCGTGCACAGAATTCGCGTCCGCAGGCCGGAGCGTTTCATGGAATTCCCCTCTGCCGGGTTTATCGCGCGCGTTCCGTGCACGCATATCCAACATCGGGGGTTTCTCCTCTTTTCTCCTGGCCAGCTACCTCGTCCGGGTGACCGCGGGCGTTCGGGGCCGGGGCGGGGCCGGGTGCGGGACCCCGAGAGCGTCGTCGCGAGAATCCGCGCAAGCGCCTACTCCGGAATCAGCCGCACACCCTGAACCCACCCCTGCCCGCATCCGCTACCCTGTCCTTGGTCTGTTCTCCACAGACCCCCGCCTTCGTAGCTCAGGGGATAGAGCACGGCTCTCCTAAAGCCGGTGTCGGCAGTTCGAATCTGCCCGAGGGCACGTAGTTGATCAGGGCGAAGGCCCCGGATCCCCCAGCTCAGGGAGGGTCCGGGGCCTTCCTTGTATCCCGCCCGCGCACCCTTGCGCAGGTCACGCCGCAAGCAAGCAACCCTCGCGCTCGCCGGAGTACGGGGTTGCCGTGCCGAGGCTCCATCGAGAGGGGGGCACCGCATCCGCTCACCCCTTGGCCAGAGGTGGTTCCTCCGGCCAGGGTGACCCGCCGCCGGCGCTCGGGGGAGGCACGCGGCGGCGGGCCCGGCCGCCAGGCGGGGAGCCGGGGGCGGCCGTCGGATCTCGCTCTCGTCCCGTCGGCGCAGGTCGAGAGCGAGGGCGGGGTCTGGGGCTCGGCCGGAGGCGAAGGCAGGGGCGGGACCGGACACGGGGGCTATATCGGAGCCGCAGCCTCAGCCTCCGGCTGCTCCTGGCCGTACGACGATGAGGCGGACGACGGTGAACTGGCCCCGCCCCTCCGAACCGCCCCCCACTCCGCGAGCCGTTCCGCGACGAACATCGGACTGACCCGGAACTCCCGGGCCAACGCCGACGCCGACACCCCCTGCCGGTACCGGCTCACCACGTCCTCCCGCGCGCTGACGAACTCCGCGCGCGCTGCCCGTACTTCCGCACTGCTGCGGCGCCCGGCACGCCCCCTGAACACCCGGGCCCCTGCCCGCCGGTACCGCAACGCGTCGACGAGGTTCCGGCGTTGCTCGCCCCACTCGTCGAACCGGCGTCCCAGCCAGCCGGAGGTGACGCCGTACTCGTCCGCGAGGCCGCTGAGCGGGGTGCCCAGCCGATATCGCCGGATGACCAACTCGCGCTCGTCCAGCACGCGTTGCCTCGCGGCAGCGCGCTCCGGGTTCACAGTCACGATTCACCCTTGGGCGCGGGGGTGCCGGAGTGGCCGGTGCCGTGGGTGCGGATCATGACGTTGCAGTCCGTCACCCGCGACAGGTCGCCGTCCCGCGCCGCCTGGGCGCGTTCCTCGGCGAGTTCGCCGCACCGGGCGCAGTCCGGATTGGGATTGGAGACGGGCTGAAGAGCCTGTGGATCGACCGGCTCGGCGGAAAGCGGCTGGATGGACACCTGGTGTTCTCCTTCAGGAACTCTGGCGGTATGGCATGTGCAGCGGCAGCGGGGTATCAGGACCAGCCGCCCCTTGGAGTGAGGCATCGGGATGTCCTCGGTGAGGCGACAGTCGCCATGGCCGGACTCCGGCCCGAACTGGATGGCGACCGCGCACGCCGAGGACAGGTACTCCAGGTCGTCTTTGGAGGTCATGTCCGGTCCGCCTGCGGTGTCAGGCCGTACACGGTGCGGCAGTTGCCGCATGCGTACAGGACGAACGTGGCGCCCCGGCCTTTCCCGATGAGGCCGATCACCCGCACGCCGTAGGCGTACTCCTTGTGCCAGGCGCAGAAGCCGTAGATGCCGGCCTGTCGGGCCGGGCGGGTCACTGGGGTACCTGCTTCAGATACCACAGGGCGGTCGCGGTCCCGCAGCGGGCGTCGTCGTCCACGCACTGCTCGCACATGCCGGCGTGCGCGCGGAGGGTCTGGTCGGCGGCCCTCGCGACGCAGGTGGTGCAGGCGCGCGGGAACGTCGAGTAGTGGCTGTGCCGTCGCTCGCCGAGGTCTACGGCCGTCGCCGTGTCCAGCCTCGTCCGGCACCAGACGCATGCGACGCCCCGGGCCTGTGCCTGCGTCAGCTCGGGGTGGGGCGGCAGGCTCAGGAGGGTGAGCGCGCTGGGGGTAGCAGTTTCGGGCGGCATGTCACGCCTCCACGGTCACGGTGGTCCGTCTCACACCGCGACCGTAGGAGACGCGAGGGCGCCCCCAACAGACACGTTCCGTAGCTGTTCACTTACTTGAAGGAGCGCAACGGCTACGGACCATAGCCCTTACGCGACCCCGAAGAACCCCGCCAGCTCCCGCTGCTTTGCCGTCAGCCGCCGCTTCTTGGACGCCCGAAGCGACAACTCGAAAGTGCTCTCCGCCATCTGCTGATGCCTCAACCACTCCGGCGCCTCAGCATGCAGCACGGCCAGAACCTGAGTCGCCTCATCCACCTCATGCACCTGCACATGCGCCTGCGCCACGTCGAGTTGATGCCTGTTCCACGTGTTCGCCGTGGCCGATACAACGGCGGGCAGGCGGGCGGAGAGGCCGAGCACCCGACGCGGCTGATCGGCCACGACCTGGTTCTCGATTGCCTGGAACGCGACCGCGCTCCAGTCGAACTTCCCCCAGCCGTACCGGTTCGCCGCCGCGCTTCCCCCCAACGCGGCCCCTGCCGTGCGCGCCAACCGCAGCATCTCCCTGGCCTCCTTCGGCCGGTTGTTCCGCGCTGCGGCCGATGAACCTCGGATCAGCAAACGGCCCCACGCGCCGAGTTCCCCCTTGGTAGCGCGGGAGATCCGGGGCTCCACGTCATCAGCCGCCGCCATGGCCAGCCGCTCCGCCTCGTCCAGCCGCCCCTGCCGCATGAGCAGCCAGCCCTGGAGGTACACGGAGGACGCTGCCCGCGCCCGGTCATCGGCCGCGACCGCGTCGAGGAGAGCGTCTCGCAGAGCGGTGTGGGCGAGGTCGTAGGCGCGGACCTGCGTCAGGTACCGGCCGGTCGTCTGGAGAACATCGGAGCGGATCTGGAGGGCCTCGGTGTGGTGAGGCCCGTGGTCGAAGTGGTCGACGGCTGCGCGGGCGGACAGCACGAGCGCGGGCAGGAACATTGAGGTCCGCCCGTAGTCGTCGCTGTAGTACGAGTCGGCGAGCCCGGCGGCGGTCGCCCGGAGGCGCGTGAGATCAGGATCGGGGTCGACGGTGTCGCCGAGCAGCAGGCGACCGGTCGGGCCCATAGGCGGGGCGATGGCCTGCCGCAGGGGCATGAGGTCGATCTTGTCGTCGTCGGCCCGCGTGGTGGCGTGAGGAGCGCGAGGTTCGAAGAGCGCTGCGGTGTGGACACGGAGGGCACGGGCGAGCGCGTGGTACGTGGTGAGGGCCCCGTTGCCGCCTTGCTCGATCTTCTTCACGACGCCGATACTCAGGCCGGATTGAGCCGCGAGTTCTTCCTGAGTGAGCCCGCGCGTCTGCCTGATTTTCCGGATCTGAGTTCCGGGGAGGTCGGCGGGGGCGATGTATTCGGGCATACTGAGTGCTCCGTTCTCTGGTCGCACTTAGAACGGTACTGCCGTCCGGCCCCCGCTTGCGGGGGCCGTACTGCTTGTGGCCCCGGGCATGACGAAGTGCCCCCCCACCCTCCCGAAGGAGAGCAGGGGCCGCGGTCATGTGCCGTCAGGCAACCGGGGCTCGGCTCTCCTGAAGCCGGTGTCGCAGGTTCGAATCCTGCCGAGGGCACAGCCGACCAGGGCGAGGGCCCCGGATCTCCCGCTTCGGGGACGGTCCGGGGCCCTCTTCATGCCCTCACGCCGTCGCCCGCTCCCCTTCCCGCCCCCGCACATCCACCGCCGGCGCCAGGAACGCCGCGCACCCCACGAAGACCAGGACGACGAGCATCGCCGGCCGCAGGCCCACGTGTTCGCCGAGGAAGCCGAGGCCCGGTGGGCCGACCAGGAACGCGAGGTAGCCGATGATCGCGACGAGGCTGACGCGGGCGGTCTCGTCGGGGCCGGATTCGCCGGCGGCCGACAACGCCAGGGGAAAGCCCAGGGAGGCGCCGAGTCCCCACAGGAGTACGGCGATTCCGGCGACGACGGCGCTGTCCGCGACGATGACGAGGAGGAGCCCGAGCCCACCGGAGACGGCGCTCGCGCGGACGACGATCACGCGTCCGTACCGGTCGAGGAAGTACCCCCCGCCGAACCGCCCGAGCGTCATCGCGGCGGCGAACCCGGCGTAGACGAGGGACCCGGCGGCCTCCCCCATCCCGTGCCCGTCGACCATGATCAGCGGCAGCCAGTCGTTGGCGGCCCCCTCGGCGAGCGCCATGGCCAGCACGATCGCACCGATCAGCAGCAGCTTCCGGTCCTTCCAGACGGCCGTCCCGCCACCCTGGTCCTGCGCCGCGGCACCTGGGTCAACTCGCCCTGTACCAGCGGGAATCGCCGGTATCGCGTAGCCCAGAAGTACTACGGATACGACGGTGGCGGCACCGAGGTGCCACGGCACCGGCACGTCCGCGGCCGTGGCGGCGATGCCCGCGCCCGCGCCGAGGACGGTACCGAGGCTGAAGCAGCCGTGGAGGGCCGGCATGGTCGTCACGCCGGAGAGGCGTTCGACGTCGGTCGCGTCGATGTTCATCCCGACCTCGCCGCCGCCGACGCCGGCGCCGACGAGGAAGAGGCCGGCCGTGACGATCGGGGTGGAGGCGGCGAGGGCACCCAGGGCGATCGTCGCGAGGCCGCCGACCAGGACGGTCATCCCCCAGATGATCACCGGCCGGGTGCCGAAGCGGGAGACGAGGCGGCCGGAGCAGAGGATGCCCAGCATCGAGCCGAGGGAGAGGCCGAAGAGGACGAGCCCCATCTGGCCGGTGGACACGTCGAGCCGGTCGCGGATCGCGGGGGTACGGGTCACCCACGACGCCATCGAGATCCCGGCGAGCAGGAAGAAGACGAACAGCGCCCGGCGGCGTCTGCGCACGGCCTGATCCATGAGAATGCGTCTCCGTGGGTAGGGCGTTCGGATTCCGGTCGGGCCCCTTCACCCACCGGCTTGGACAAATGTACATGCCTGCTCACGGCGGTAAGGAAGCGTTTTCGGCAATGACTCAGGACACATCGACACCCCCCGGCCGCCGGGACGTGATCCTCGCCGCCGCGCTGGACGTCGTCGCCGAGGAGGGCGCGATCCGGGTCACGTACCGCAGGATCGCCGCCGCCGCGGGGGTGCCGCTCGGCTCGGTGACGTACTACTTCGACGACCTGGACCAACTGCTCACGGAGGCGTTCACGCGCCTCGCGGAGACGGTCTCGGCGAGCTACCGCGCCCAGCTGGAGGCGGCCCGCACCCCGCAGGAGGCCCGCGAGGCGGTCGTCGACATCATGAGCGGCACGCTGTGGACGAGCGACCGCGATCCGCTGCTGACGTTCGAGCTGTACGCGTTCGCCGCGCGCACCCCGGCGCTGCGGACCGTCCTGAACAGTTGGATGCGGGCCAGCCGGGACGCGCTGGCCCGGCACTTCGACCCGCTCACCGCACGGGCGCTGGACGCGCTCGTCGAAGGGTTCACGCTGCACAACTTCTTCGACGACACCCCCATCGGGCGGGACGACATCGCGGCGGTCGTGCAGGCGGTGCTGGACCGCGAGATCTGACCGGAAACGGCGTCGAAACATTCGTCACTCACATGCCGTTCGACGGTGTGATTAATCGAGTCACTCGCACCACACCAGCTCTGAGCTGCACATATGGTTTCGAATGTTTCGGTGTCGATGCCGAAACTGTTGACAGTCGAATAGCGCCTCCCAACACTGTCCCCCGTCAGCTCCCCTACCCCAGGAGGACTAGGAGGCAGCACGCTGTGAACCCCCTGAGCCGCTTCAAGATCTTCGCAGCAAGCGTTTGCACAACCGCCCTGGTCGCACTGATCGCTCTCGTGATGCCGGGCACCGCGCACGCCGCGACAGTCGTCACGACCAACCAGACCGGTACCAACTCCGGGTACTACTACTCGTTCTGGACGGACTCGCAGGGCACCGTCTCGATGACCCTCAACAACGGCGGGAACTACAGCACTTCGTGGCGCAACACCGGCAACTTCGTGGCCGGCAAGGGCTGGAGCAACGGCAGCCGCAGGAACGTCAGCTACTCCGGCAGCTTCAACCCGTCCGGGAACGCCTACCTCGCGCTGTACGGGTGGACCTCGAACCCGCTCGTCGAGTACTACATCGTCGACAACTGGGGCACCTACCGCCCGACGGGCACCTACAAGGGCACCGTGAACAGTGACGGCGGCACGTACGACATCTACCAGACGACCCGGTACAACGCCCCCTCCGTGGAAGGCGTCAAGACGTTCAACCAGTACTGGAGCGTCCGGCAGCAGAAGCGCACCGGCGGCACCATCACGACCGGCAACCACTTCGACGCGTGGGCGCGGGCCGGGATGCGACTCGGTTCGTTCAACTACTACATGATCATGGCGACGGAGGGCTACCAGAGCAGCGGCAACTCCAACATCACCGTGAACTGAGGGGAGTTGATCGCATGGTCTCGGTACGACCTCTCAGGGCGCGGTCTCTCGCCGCCACGGTGACGGTCGCCGCGCTCGCGGCGGCGGGCGGGTTCGCGGTGGACGCCGCTCCCGCGCGGGCCGCCGCCTGCTCCGGGTACGTCGGGCTCACCTTCGACGACGGGCCGAGCGGCAGCACGCAGGCGCTGCTGACCGCCCTGACCTCGAACGGCCTTCGGGCCACGATGTTCAACACCGGCCAGAACGCGGCAAGTTACCCGGCGCAGGTGCGGGCGCAGGTGTCGGCCGGGATGTGGGTCGCCAACCACAGCTACACCCACCCCCACCTCACCCAACTCTCCCAGGCCCAGGTCGACTCGGAGATCTCCCGGACGCAGTCGGCGATCGTCGGCGCGGGCGGCGGGACGCCGAAGCTGTTCCGGCCGCCGTACGGCGAGACCAACGCGACCGTGCAGTCGGTGGCCGCCAAGTACGGGCTGCGGCAGATCATCTGGGACGTCGACTCGCAGGACTGGAACAACGCGAGCACCGACGCGATCGTGGCCGCCGTCGGGCGCCTGGGCAACGGCCAGATCATCCTGATGCACGACTGGCCGGCGAACACCCGGGCGGCGATTCCGCGGATCGCGCGGAATCTGGCGTCGCGGGGGATGTGTGCGGGGGCGATCTCGCCGAGTACCGGGCGAGCGGTGGCTCCGTAACCGTTTCTCCGGCCGTTTCTGCGGCGCGGTGGCAGCCGGCCGCCGCGCCGTCGGCCGTACCGGCGTCCGGGGGTCGGGAGCGGGGTCCCTCTCAAGTCGTACGGGTCGTACACCTCGTCAGGGCCGGGCCCCGGCAATCCAGCGGACGGGTGAGACGGGGGCATATGCGGTGGTGACCGGGGACGGGTTGCCACTTGAGCGCCTGTTGTACGCCTCCCGGGGGAGGGGGTCCACGGGATAGGTGTGGTGGGGGCGTCCAGGGCCCGGAGAGTGGCGTGGCCTCGAAGCCGCGTGGCCGGAAGGAGTTGGGATGCCGCACAGACGCGTCACCCCGGGCGAGCGGTGGGGGCGGCGAACGGGGGCCAGAGCGGGGGATCCGCTGGAGAACCGGATCGTCTGCGAGGGGTTCCGGGGGACCTGGTGGCGCCTCGACCCGCCACCGCTGGAGCGGCGGACGGTCGTCCAGGCCGACGGCCAGCTCGCCGCGCTGACCGCCGCCCGGGCCCATCTCGGCAGCCCCGGCGAGCTGTTGATCGTCGCGCGGGAGCGGGTCGACGAGACGTTGTGCAAGGAGTTGCGGCGGTTCTCCGAGGGGCGCCCCGGCCGGCCGGGGCGGATCTGGCTGCCGACCAGCGGCAGCGCGGGCCGCCCCCGGCTCCTCGCGCACACGCTCTCCTCCCTGACGACACTCGGCGCTCCCCCGCCGCCGTACCGCTGGCTGCTCCCCTACTCCCCCGGTACGTACGCCTGGTGGCAGCTCGTGGCGCTCAGCCTCGCGTACCCCGGGCAGGACCTCGTGACGGCGCCGGGGCCGCGCCCCGACCAGTGGCTGCCGGTGGCGCTCGCGGAGGGCGTGGACGCGGTCTCGGCGACGCCGTCGTTCTGGCGGCTCGCGCTGGCCTCCGCGGACCCCGGGCTCGACCGGTTCCAGCCCCGGCAGATCACGCTGGGCGGTGAGCCGGTGGACCAGCCGCTCCTGGACCGGCTGCGCGGTGTCTTCCCCGGCGCGCGGATCAGCTGGATCTACGCGTCCACCGAGGCCGGTGCCTGTGTCGTCGTGCACGACGGGAAGGCCGGGTTCCCCGTCGAGTGGCTGGAGCGCACGGACGGCGCGAAGCCGGGACTGCGGGTGCGGGACGGGCAGTTGTACGTCCGTCCCGTGCACGGCGCGGACGGGGTGCCGGAGTGGATCGCGACCAGTGACCGGGCCGAATTCGTGGGCGGGCGTGTGGTGTTGAGCGGGCGGCTCGGCCAGGACCAGCTGAACGTGGGCGGGTTGAGGCTGTCGGCGGGGCAGGTGCGGGATGTGCTGCTGGCCCACCCCGAGGTGCACTGGGCCCGGGTGTTCGCGCGGACCGCGCCGTTCGTCGGGTCGGTGGTGGCCGCGGAGGTCGTATCGGACGCGTCCGAAGGGGAGTTGGTGAACTGGTGCACCAACCGGCTGCCCGGTCACGCGGTCCCCCGGTTCTTCACCGCGCTCGACACGGTGCCGCTCACGACGACGCTGAAGAGCCAGCTCGACAAGGCCGCGCGCGGCAGCGGTTGAGGGCGGCTGTCCGGTCCGGCGCCTACCCGCCGAACGTTGGAACTTTCTCCCGCACCCGTGTCCCCCGAGTTGGAGCAACTCGCTACCGCCATACGGGCAATGGGCGGCATGCGGGTGCCCGGGACATTCCACCGGAAGGCCGCCGCCCAAATCGGTGTGCACGCAGTGCCGTTGGCGTGGCGCGTGTCGTCGTATTGCGTAACGAGCGCTATTTTCCTCGGAGATGGGACGCGAAAAGCCGCAGGACACCCGGTAGGGGTGGCCTGCGGCTGAGGGAGGCGGTGAAGGAGAGCGGGGTACTACGGGTATCAGGCCATCAGGTCCTTGGTGAGGAACAGGGCCGTGGAGTGCGCCAGGAGGGTGCCGTCAGGGGTGGTGACGTCCGCGTGGGCCAGGATGCGCGGGCCCTGGGTCTGGGTCGCTCTGCCCACGCACGAGATCCGGAAGCTGCCCGCCGGCACCGGCTGGAGCAGGTTCATGGTGAAGTTGCCGGTCACGGCCTTGGTGCCGCGCCGCACGGTCGACAGCGCGGCCAGCGCGCACGCCGTGTCGCACAGGGTCGCGGTGAACCCGCCGTGCGTGAAACCGGGCCAGCTGCTGTGTCCGTCCGTCGGGGTGGCACTCAGGATCACCCGGCCGCGCTCGGCCATCTGGACCCGGACGCCGAGTCCGTCACTGAACGGGAAGAACCCGGTGCCGTGCGCCGCGGACTCCTGAATCGCCTTCAGCCCGCTCATACGACGGAGGCGCCGAACGAACGGGCTGTCCGAGGCGAGGACGGGCGAGAGGGGCGCGAGTGTGGCGGTAGTCATCGGGAAAAACTCCGAGGTCGTAGGGGTGCTGGAAGGCACCCATGCAACAACCCGGGCCGAGCTAATCCAAGGGCCGGATATCCATCTCGGGTGCATGGGGGCGCGCGCCAGGGGCGTGCGAGCCTTGTCCGATCATCGCGCTAAGCGCCTCGCGCGCTCCCCTGTTCGGCCGAGTCCATACGGCTCCTCTTCCACGCCTTCCAGAAGGGGGGCGGGCACCCGGAATCAGCCTCCGGGCGCCCCTCCCCGCCCCCTTCGAGCACCCCGCTCTGTCACTGAGTGCCGCCCAGCTCACTCCCCGGCGGGGTCCAGTGCGCGGGCGTAGTGGGAGATGAAGCCTTCCGGGGCTTCGAAGGGGGTGCCCAGGAGGCCGGTGGGGAGGCCGAAGGCTTCGGTGAGGGTGCGCAGGTGGGGGGCGAGGCGGTCGTGGAGGCGGTCGGTGATCGCCGGGAGGGGTTCCGTGAGGGCGGGGAAGGGGCCGTCGGGGAGCAAGTCGGCGCCGTGGGAACGGCATTGGCGGACCGCGAAGAGGGTGAGGAGGTCGTCGAGGACGCGGCGGGTCGCGCCGGAGACGCCGTCCGCGCGGCGGGCCAGCGCGTCGGCGGCCCGGTGCG
>NZ_JBTYMC010000057.1:0-29962 GCF_054880855.1 Streptomyces sp. S6
GTGCCGTCCGTCGCCGGCGCCGTCGGGGTCGCCCTCTGCGTCGGGCTGCTCGCCGGGCTCGGCGGGGCCGTCGCCGGAACCCTCGTACAGGCGCGCGCGGGAGCGGCGTACATCGGCCGCGTCACCGCCGTCTCCACCCTCATCGGCTACGGCGTCGCCCCGCTGACCTTCCCCGTCGTCGGCTGGACGATCTTCCTGTGGGGCACCGGCCCCGTGTTCGCGGCCTGCGCGACGCTGAACGGGTTGAGCGCGGTGGTGGTGCTGGGGGTGAGGGGGTTGCGGAGGGCGGAGCTGCCGGGGTGAGGGGGCGGGTCGTCGGTGCTGCGCGGTCGGGAGGGAGGGGGTTGAGGATGCGGCCGTGACGGGGGCGGGAGAGGGCTGGGGAGCGGGTCGGCGGCCGGCCGGGCAGGGGGCAGCCTGTCCGCTGTCCCGTGCCGTCCCCGGCGCCCGTCCGCCTCTCGGCCTCGGCCGCTTTCCCGGCGGGCCCCTGAACAGTCGGCCGGTCCCGGCACCAGGACCCCTCGGACTCGCCCGCGCGCGGCGCTCGCTCCGCGCTCTCCCCCAGGTGAGCCCTCTCGGGCTCGCCAGTCCTGTCGCCCCAGCCGTGAGGGACCGCCCTCAGATCCCCAACTGCTTGCCCGCGCGGAGTGTCTCGATGGCTTCCTTGTCGCCCTCCAGGTCCACCTGGGCGGTGGTCTGGCGGCCGAAGACGAGCATGAGGAGTTCGGAGGGGGCGCCGGTGGCGGTGACGACCGGGGTGCCGCGGTGGGCGACGGCGGTGCGGCCGTCGGGGCGGCGCAGGACGAGGCCGGTGGGGGAGGAGCGGGCGACCAGGCGGGCGGTGCGTTCGAGGCGGGACCAGAGGGCGTCCTGGAAGACGGGGTCCAGCACGCGGGGCGTCCAGTCGGGCTGGGCGCGGCGGACGTCCTCGGTGTGGACGTAGAACTCGACCGTGTTGGCCGCCTCGTCGAGCTGCTTGAGGGCGAACGGCGAGAAGCGGGGCGGGCCGGTGCGGATGAGCTGGATCAGCTCCTCGTACGGCTTCGCCGTGTACTCGGCCGTCACCTTGTCGAGCCGGGACGCCAGTTGCTTGATGAGGGTGCCTCCCGCCGCGTCGGGGCGGCGTTCGCGCACCACGACGTGGGCCGCGAGATCCCTGGTCCGCCAGCCCTCGCACAGCGTCGGGGCGTCCGGACCGCAGGTCTCCAAGAGGTCGGCGAGAAGGAGCCGTTCACGCTTGGCGAAGGTCGACATGCCGCCAGCCTACGACCGCCGCCGACGTCCGCACAGTGGACGCCGCGCCGTCACTGTCAGTTGCAGGCGGCACAATGGCGGACATGACCAGCACGACCGGTGACCCCCGGCCCAGCAGCCTCGACCCCGAGATCGCGGCCCGCCTCAAGCGCAGCCCCGACGGGCTCGTCCCCGCCATCGCCCAGCAGTACGACACCGGCGAGGTGCTCATGCTCGGCTGGATGGACGACGAGGCGCTGCACAGGACGCTGACGACCGGCAGGTGCACGTACTGGTCCCGCAGCCGCCGCGAGTACTGGGTCAAGGGCGATACTTCCGGCCACTTCCAGTGGGTGAAGTCGGTCGCCCTGGACTGCGACGCGGACACCGTCCTCGTCCAGGTCGACCAGGTCGGCGCCGCCTGCCACACCGGCGCGCGCACCTGCTTCGACGACGACGTGCTCCCTCTCACCTCGGATCAGTAGGGTCGGCCGCCATGGACCTCGACACGTTCCGCAAGCTGGCCACCGACCGGCGGGTCATCCCGGTCACCCGCAAGCTCCTCGCCGACGGCGACACCCCCGTCGCCCTCTACCGCAAGCTCGCCGCCGAGCGCCCCGGCACGTTCCTGCTGGAGTCCGCGGAGAACGGCCGGTCCTGGGCGCGGTACTCCTTCGTGGGCGTCCGCAGCGCCGCCACGCTCACCGCGCGAGGCGGTCAGGCGCACTGGCTCGGCACCCCGCCCGTGGGCGTCCCGGTCGACGGCGACCCGCTCGCCGCCCTCAGGGCGACCATCGAGACGCTGCACACCCCCCACGCCGACGGCCTCCCGCCCTTCACCGGAGGCATGGTCGGCTACCTGGGCTACGACATCGTCCGCCGCCTGGAGAAGATCGGCCCCGGCGAGCGGGACGACCTGAAGCTCCCCGAGCTGACGATGCTCCTCACCAGCGACCTCGCGGTGATGGACCACTGGGAGGGCTCCGTCCTCCTGATCGCCAACGCGATCAACCACAACGACCTCGACACCGGCGTGGACGAGGCGTACGCGGACGCCGTCGCGCGGCTCGACGCGATGGAGGCCGACCTGTCGCGTCCGGTCGCCCAGCCGCCCGCCGTGCTGCCGCCCTCCGAACTCCCCGAGTACACCGCCCTGTGGGGCGGCCCCGACTTCATGGCGGCCGTCGAGGACATCAAGGAGCGCATCCGCGCGGGCGAGGCGTTCCAGGTCGTCCCCTCCCAGCGGTTCGAGACGCCGTGCACGGCCAGCGCGCTCGACGTGTACCGGGTACTGCGGGCGACCAACCCGTCGCCGTACATGTACCTCTTCCGGTTCGACGGGTTCGACGTCGTCGGGTCCTCCCCGGAGGCCCTCGTCAAGGTCGAGGACGGGCGCGCGATGGTCCACCCCATCGCCGGGACACGCCACCGGGGGGCGACCCCGCAGGAGGACCAGGCCCTCGCGGACGAGCTGCTCGCCGACCCCAAGGAGCGCGCCGAGCACCTCATGCTGGTCGACCTCGGGCGCAACGACCTCGGGCGGGTGTGCGAGCCCGGCTCGGTGGAGGTCGTCGACTTCATGTCCGTCGAGCGGTACTCCCACGTCATGCACATCGTGTCGACCGTCACCGGGCGCGTCGCCCCCGGCCGCACCGCGTTCGACGTCCTCACCGCCTGCTTCCCCGCAGGCACCCTCTCGGGTGCGCCGAAACCCCGCGCGATGCAGATCATCGACGAACTGGAGCCCTCCCGGCGCGGGCTGTACGGCGGCTGCGTCGGCTACCTCGACTTCGCCGGGGACTCCGACACGGCCATCGCCATCCGGACGGCGCTGCTGCGCGACGGCACCGCCTACGTCCAGGCCGGCGCCGGCATCGTCGCCGACTCCGACCCCGTCGCCGAGGACCAGGAGTGCCGGAACAAGGCGGCGGCGGTGCTGCGCGCGGTGCACACGGCGAACCGGCTCGGGAAGTAGGGCGCCGGAAATGAACCCCCGGGTGACGGAACGCCCGGGGTTCAGGCGATAGTGGGTCACGTGACTGCTGTACCGCACCCCCGCATCGAGGCCGGACCCGCGCGTTCCGGCCGCCGTAGCCTCGCCCTCGCCCTGCTCAGTGGGGCGCTCGGCGCGGCCGTCGCGCTGCTCGCGACCCGGCAGCGATGGTCGGAGGGGACCGCGTCCGTGGCGGGCGGGGCCTTTCGGCTCACCGCGAAGGGGAGTGACGTCACGGGGGTGCCGGCCGCGCTCGCGATAGTGGGGCTCGCCGCGCTCGTCGCCGTCTTCGCCGTGCGCAGGGCCGGGCGGCTGGCCGTCTCCCTCGTGCTCGCGCTCTCCGGGGGCGGGATCCTCTTCGCGGCGATCTCGGGGGCGTCGGACAGTTCCGCGCTTGACGCACAGGCCGCGAAGGCGTCCGGGGACACGTCCGCGACTGTTGCCGCCCTCTCACACACGGCCTGGCCGTACGTCGCCGCCGGCGGCGGTGCGCTGCTCCTCCTGGCCGGGCTCCTCGCGCTGCGGTACGGGCGGCTGTGGCCCGGGATGTCCGGCCGCTACGAACGCGACGGCACACCTCGCCCCCGCCGCACCGCGAAGCCGGCCGACCCCGATCGCCCTGAGGACATGTGGAAGGCGTTGGACCGGGGCGAGGACCCTACGGGGGCGGATCCGGTCTGAGGGGCGCCTTTGTGGTGAATTGGGGGTTGTCTTGGGGTACCCCGGCGTTCTTCGGGTGGGGGTGTGCGGGACAATGGGGGGAGCGTCCGGGTCGGGCGTCACATGGACAGCAATGAGGAGCAAGTCATGGCGGGCAGCAGCCACGGTCACACTTTGGCCGCCTGGACCGGTGCGGCGATCTGTTTCATCGGATTCTGCGTTGCGGGCGCGTTCATGGTGATGGCGCAGCCGCTGGGGTTCTGGGCCGGCATGGCGATCGCCGTGCTCGGTGGTGTCGTCGGTCTGATCATGAAGGGCATGGGCCTCGGCCAGCCGAAGGGCTTCCGGGACTTCCCCGACCACATCACCTACGGCACCCCGGCCAAGGCCGAGAGCTGAGACGCCCCTCAGCGGCGTTCCCTTTCCCACGGCGGCCCGGCGCGAGAGCGTTCCGGGCCGCCGTCGTCCGTGTACGAGCCGCACCGCACGATTGCGTGCACAATGCAGGACATGACGACCGACAGCGCCGACCGCCAGGTGAAGTCCTCCGCGCTCGCCCGCCTCGGCGTCCCCGCCGGGATCATGGCGGCCGTCGTCGGCGCCTTCGGGTACGTCGCGACAGTCGACCCCAACCAGCCCGGCCACTACCCCGTCTGCCCCCTCTTCCAGCTCACCGGCCTGTACTGCCCCGGCTGCGGCGGACTGCGCAGCGCCCACGCCTTCGCGCACGGCGACCTCCTGACCGCGCTCCAGGACAACGCCGCCGCCGTCCTCGCCTACGCCGGCTTCGCCGTCGTGTGGACTGTCTGGGTGGTCCGCGCGGCACGCGGACGCCCCGCGCGGGTGGCGCTCGGCAACGCCCACCTATGGACGATCGGGGCATTCCTCCTGGTCTTCACGGTTGTCCGGAACCTGCCCCTCGGTGGCTGGCTACGCCCTTGATCAACGGACGAACGTCCAGGTAGTGGGACCGGTGTCGGCCTGATGCGACCCTCGCGCGGTACGGCGGATACCATCGCCGGAGAAAATGTCACCGCCCGGAAGGGAGCCGCTCGCGTGAGTGTGCTCGACGAGATCATCGACGGAGTCCGTGCCGACCTCGCGGAGCGGCAGGCGCGCGTCAGCCTCGACGAGCTGAAGGAGCGCGTGGCCAAGGCTCCGGCAGCCAAGGACGGCGTCGCGGCCCTGAAGGGCGACGGCGTCAAGGTCATCTGCGAGGTCAAGCGGTCCAGCCCCTCCAAGGGCGCGCTGGCCGCGATCGCCGACCCGGCGGCCCTCGCCGCCGACTACGAGGCGGGCGGCGCCGCCGCGATCTCCGTCCTCACCGAACAGCGCCGCTTCAGCGGTTCACTGGCCGACCTCGACGCCGTCCGCGCGCGCGTGGACATCCCCGTCCTGCGCAAGGACTTCATCGTCACGTCGTACCAGCTCTGGGAGGCCCGCGCGCACGGCGCCGACGTCGCCCTCCTGATCGTCGCCGCCCTCGACCAGCCCGCCCTGGAGTCCCTCGTCGAGCGCGCCGAGTCCATCGGCCTCACCGCGCTCGTCGAGGTCCACGACGAGGACGAGGTCGAGCGCGCGGTCGCCGCCGGCGCGAAGGTCATCGGCGTCAACGCCCGCAACCTCAAGACCCTCGAAGTCGACCGCACCACCTTCGAGCGCGTCGCCCCCGAGATCCCCGACCACATCGTCAAGATCGCCGAGTCCGGCGTCCGGGGCCCCCACGACCTCATCGCCTACGCCAACGCGGGCGCCGATGCGGTCCTCGTCGGCGAGTCGCTGGTGACGGGCAAGGACCCGAAGACGGCGGTCGCGGATCTGGTGGCGGCGGGCGAGCACCCGGCGATCCGCAACAGCCGCGGTTGATCACCGGATAGGCTTGTCACCATGACCCCTACGGCCTCCCCTGTGGAACGGCACGCCCGCCTGGCGCGCGGCTGCCGTCCGAGGGGCTGCCGCGCGCCCGCGCGGAAGGTGCACGGCCGTAGGGTCAGGTACGTCATCGGAGACGAACCGGGACAGGTAAACGGCCGCCGATGGCAGCGGACCTGAAGGGGCGCGGGGAACTGCGCGAGCAACCACAGACCACCTGAGGCCGTTCGCGATCCTTGCCCCTACGGCGATTAGTGTTTTTCCACGCACTCACCGTGAGGTTTCCGCATGCCCAGCGAGTTCTTCATTCCCGACCCCGAAGGCCAAGTCCCCACCCCCGAGGGCTACTTCGGCGCTTTCGGCGGCAAGTTCATCCCCGAGGCCCTCGTCGCCGCAGTGGACGAAGTGGCCGTCGAGTACGAGAAGGCCAAGCACGACCCGGAGTTCGCCCGCGAACTGGACGACCTGCTCGTCAACTACACCGGCCGCCCCAGCTCCCTCACGGAGGTGCCCCGCTTCGCGGAGCACGCGGGTGGCGCCCGGATCTTCCTCAAGCGCGAGGACCTCAACCACACCGGCTCCCACAAGATCAACAACGTCCTCGGCCAGGCCCTGCTGACCAAGCGCATGGGCAAGACGAGGGTCATCGCGGAGACCGGCGCGGGCCAGCACGGCGTCGCGACGGCCACGGCCTGCGCCCTGTTCGGCCTGGACTGCACGATCTACATGGGCGAGATCGACACCCAGCGCCAGGCGCTGAACGTCGCCCGCATGCGCATGCTCGGCGCAGAGGTCATCGCCGTGAAGTCCGGCAGCCGCACGCTGAAGGACGCGATCAACGAGGCGTTCCGCGACTGGGTCGCGAACGTCGACCGCACGCACTACCTGTTCGGCACGGTCGCGGGCCCGCACCCCTTCCCCGCGATGGTCCGCGACTTCCACCGGGTGATCGGCGTCGAGGCCCGCCGCCAGATCCTGGAGCGCGCCGGCCGTCTCCCCGACGCGGCGATCGCCTGCGTCGGCGGCGGCTCCAACGCGATCGGCCTGTTCCACGCGTTCATCCCCGACACCGACGTCCGCCTCATCGGCTGCGAACCCGCGGGCCACGGCGTCGAGACGGGCGAGCACGCGGCGACGCTGACGGCGGGGGAGCCCGGCATCCTGCACGGCTCGCGGTCGTACGTCCTCCAGGACGACGAGGGCCAGATCACCGAGCCCTACTCGATCTCGGCGGGCCTCGACTACCCCGGGATCGGCCCGGAGCACTCCTACCTCAAGGACAGCGGCCGGGGCGAGTACCGCGCGGTCACCGACGACGCGGCGATGCAGGCCCTGCGCCTCCTCTCGCGCACCGAGGGCATCATCCCGGCCATCGAGTCGGCACACGCGCTCGCGGGCGCGCTGGAGGTCGGCAAGGAGCTGGGCAGGGACGGGCTGATCGTCGTCAACCTGTCCGGTCGCGGCGACAAGGACATGGACACGGCGGCCCGCTACTTCGGCCTGTACGACACCGAGGGGGACTCGAAGTGAGCGGCAACATCCAACTGCTGTCCGACACCCTGGCCGCCGCGAAGGCGGACGACCGGGCCGCGCTGATCGCCTACCTCCCGGCCGGTTTCCCGACCGTGGACGGCGGCATCGACGCGATCAAGGCCGTCTTCGACGGCGGCGCGGACGTCGTCGAGGTGGGCCTCCCGCACAGCGACCCGGTGCTCGACGGGCCGGTCATCCAGACGGCGGACGACATCGCGTTGCGCGGCGGTGTGAAGATCGCGGACGTCATGCGGACGGTCCGTGAGGCGTTCGAGGCGACCGGCAAGCCGGTGCTGGTGATGACGTACTGGAACCCCATCGACCGCTACGGCGTCGAGCGGTTCACCGCCGAGCTGGCCGAGGCGGGCGGCGCGGGCTGCATCCTGCCCGACCTGCCGGTCCAGGAGGCCGGGCTGTGGAGGGAGCACGCGGCCAAGCACGGGCTCGCGACGGTCTTCGTCGTCGCGCCCAGCAGCAAGGACGGACGGCTCGCGGAGATCACGGCGGCTGGCAGCGGGTTCGTGTACGCGGCCTCCCTGATGGGGGTCACCGGGACACGCGAGTCGGTCGGCGCGCAGGCGCAGGACCTCGTGGAGCGGACCCGCGCGACCCGCGCCGACCTGCCCGTCTGCGTCGGCCTCGGGGTCTCCAACGCCGAGCAGGCCACCGAGGTGGCCGCCTTCGCGGACGGTGTGATCGTCGGGTCGGCGTTCGTGAAGCGGATGCTGGACGCGCCGGACACGGCGGCCGGGGTCGAGGCCGTGCGGGAACTGGCCGCGGACCTCGCGAAGGGCGTGCGTCGGACGGCATAAGGGCTGGTGGGCCGGTCGGCCGGTCACTCACTCGATCGGGTGGTCCTGGGACAGGGGAGGCGCAATGCGTCTCCCCTGTTCGTTCTGGGGGTGTGAGCGAGAAGAATCGAGTGGGAAAGCTGTCGGCGCGGGAGCGGCTGGCGGCCGAGCGTCAGAAGCAGAAGTCCGCCGACAAGCGGCGCAAGGTGCTGGTCGTCGGGGCGAGCGTCCTCGCCGTCCTCGGGGTCGCGGCCGGGATCGGCGCCGTCGCGGCGAACGCCGGCAAGGACAGCGGTGACAGCGCGGGTCCGGTCGTCGCGCCGTCGGGGGCGAACGGGAAGGACGCGCTGGCGATCCCCGTCGGGAAAGACAGCGCGAAGTCGACGCTGACGGTCTGGGAGGACTTCCGCTGCCCGGCCTGCAAGTCGTTCGAGACGGCGTACCGCTCGACGATCCACGAGCTGACCGGCGCGGGGAAGCTCAAGGTCGAGTATCACCTGGCCACCCTCATCGACGGCAACCTCAGGGGCAGCGGCTCCCGCAAGGCGGCCAACGCGGCGGCCTGTGCGCAGGACGTCGGGAAGTTCCCCGCGTACCACGACGTCCTGTACGAGAACCAGCCGCAGGAGACCGACGACGCGTACAGCAAGGAGGCCCGGCTGATCGAGCTGGCCGGGAAGGTCGAGGGGCTGGACACGCCGGCCTTCCGCGCCTGCGTCGAGAAGGGCACGCACAACGCGTGGGTGAAGAAGTCCGCCGCCGCGTTCAGCAACGGCGGGTTCGGGGGAACACCGACCGTGCTGCTCGACGGGAAGAACATCTACCAGGACCAGTCGATGACGCCGACGAAGCTGAAGCAGCTGGTGGAGGAGGCCGGCAAGGGGTGAGGGCGGGTGGGGCCGACGGGGGATCGGGGTGGGCGGTTCCCGCGCGGGGTGGGGAGACAGGGGATCGACAGGAGTTCCCCCGCGTTTGACCGGCCCGTTATCCAGCCGTTGCCGGGCCGCTCGTCGTCGGCCCGGTTCGGCAAGGTAGCGTCGACCCTGCCATGGAAATTGCCTACATTCCCAGTCCGTCGCGCGGGGTCATCCACCTCGGACCCATTCCGCTGCGCGGCTACGCGTTCTGCATCATCATCGGCGTCTTCGTCGCGGTCTGGCTCGGCAACAAGCGGTGGCTTGCGCGGGGCGGGCGGGCCGGGACCATCGCCGACATCGCCGTCTGGGCGGTGCCGTTCGGGCTTGTCGGCGGGCGGCTGTACCACGTCATCACCGACTACGAGCTGTACTTCAGCGAGGGCCGGGACTGGGTCGACGCCTTCAAGGTCTGGCAGGGCGGGCTCGGGATCTGGGGGGCGGTCGCGCTCGGTGCGGTCGGGGCCTGGATCGCCTGTCGGCGGCGGGGGATCCCGCTGCCCGCGTACGCGGACGCCGTGGCGCCGGGGATCGCCCTCGCGCAGGCGATCGGGCGGTGGGGGAACTGGTTCAACCAGGAGCTGTACGGCAAGGCCACGGATCTTCCCTGGGCGCTGCACATCACGTCCTCGGCGGACGGCCGGGTCCCCGGGTACTACCACCCGACCTTCCTCTACGAGTCCCTCTGGTGCATCGGCGTCGCGTTCTTCGTCATCTGGGCCGACCGCCGCTTCACCCTCGGACACGGGCGGGCCTTCGCCCTCTACGTCGCCGCGTACTGTGTCGGCCGCTTCTGGACCGAGTACCTCCGCGTCGACGACGCCCACCACATCCTGGGCCTCCGCCTCAACAACTGGACCGCCCTCATCGTCTTCCTCCTCGCGGTGACGTACTTCGTGCTCGTCGGCAAGAAGAGGCCGGGGCGGGAAGAGGTTGTCGAGCCGGGTGTCTCCGACGGGGAGACCGAAGAGGAGAAGGCCGAGGAGAAGGCCGACGCCGAGGTCGAGACCGAGAACGGCAACGAGGCTGAGTCGGCCGGCAAGAAGAGTTAGCCGGGTATACGACGAAGAGGGCGTCCAGGGGTTCCTGGGCGCCCTTCGTGTTTCAGGGGGTGATCAGGGAGAGGGTTCTGTGGGCCGCTTTCAGGATTGCCTTGTCGATGAAAGTGCCGTCGGGGAGAGCCTGGGCTCCCTCTGTTGATTCCGCTGCCTTCAGGACTGCTTCCGCCCTCTCGATCTCCTCCTGGGTGGGGAGGTAGGCCGCCTCGATGACCGGGAGTTGGCGGGGGTGGATGGCGGCTCGGCCGAGGAAGCCGAGGGCTCGGCCTTGGGCGCTGGTGGTGGCCAGGGTGGCGAGGTCGCGGGTGTGGGGGTGGACGGATTGGGGTGGGGGTGGGAGGGCGGCGGCTCGGGCGGCCACGATGGCGCGGGAACGCGGCCACGTCAGGGCGGTGTCGGACGTGGCGTTCAGGTCGGCCTTCAAGTCGGCTTCGCCCAGGGCGATTCCCTGCACGGTGGGGTGGGAGGTCGCGATGGCGTAGGCGTTCTCGATCGCCAGGGCCGATTCCAGGAGGGCGTACAGGGGGAGTTCGCGGGGGAGGGCTGTTGCCGTTCTCTTGATGTCCTGGGGGGTGTTCACCTTTGGGAGGCGCAGGGCCGATACGCCGGGGAGGGGGGCCAGGGTGGTGAGGTCGGCGTGGGACCAGGGGGTGGTGGGTGCGTTGACACGGACGTGGATTTGGTGGGGGTGCGGGTCCGTGAGGCGTTCGGCTGTCGCCGCGCGGGCGTACTGCTTGCGGTCGGGGGAGACCGCGTCTTCGAGGTCGATGATGACGACGTCGGCACCGGCGGCGAGGGCTTTGGTGACGATGTCGGGGCGGTCGCCGGGGGCGTAGAGCCAGGTGAGGGGGAACTTCCTCATACGGCGCCCGCCGCGCGCAGGGCCGCCGACTCCTGGGCGGTCAGGCCGAGTTCCGTGAGGATCGTGTCCGTGTCGGCGCCGTGCGGGCGGCCGGTCCAGCGGATCGTGCCGGGGGTGGTGGAGAGGCGGAAGAGGACGTTCTGCATGAGGACGGGGCCGAGGTCGGGGTCGTCCACGGTGGTGAGGGTGCCGAGAGCGGCGTACTGAGGATCGTGGACGATGTCCCGGACGTCCTGGACGGGGGCGATCGCCGCCTCCGCCTTCTCGAAGGCCGCGAGGACCTCGTCACGGGGGCGGGCCGCGATCCACGTGGCGACGGCGTCGTCCAGGACGTCCGCGTGGGCCGCGCGCAGGGCGCCCGTCGCGAACCAGGGTTCGTCGACGACGTCGGGGCGGCCGACCAGACGCATCACGCGTTCCGCGACGGACTGGGCGGAGGTGGAGACGGCGACCCAGGTGCCGTCGGCGGTGCGGTAGGTGTTGCGGGGGGCGTTGTTCGCGGAGCGGTTGCCGGTGCGGTGCTGGACGTGGCTGAGCTGGTCGTACCAGGTCGGCTGGGGGCCGAGGACCGTCAGGATCGGCTCGATGATCGCCATGTCGATCACCTGGCCCTCGCCCGTGCGGTCGCGGGCGGCGAGCGCCGTCATGACCGCGTACGCCGTCGCGAGGCCCGCGATGGAGTCGGCTAGGCCGAACGGCGGGAGCGTCGGGGGCGCGTCCGGCTCGCCGGTGACGGCGGCGAAACCGCTCATCGCCTCGGCGAGGGTGCCGAAGCCGGGGCGGTGGGAGGCGGGGCCGAACTGGCCGAACGCGGTGACGCGGGCGAGGACCAGGCGGGGGTTCACCGCGTGGAGTTCCTCCCAGCCGAGGTCCCAGCGCTCCAGGGTGCCGGGGCGGAAGTTCTCGATGATCACGTCCGCGGACTCGGCGAGGCGCAGGAGGGTGGCACGGCCGCCGGGGGTGGAGAGGTTCAGGGTCATCGTCCGCTTGCCCCGGCCCAGGACCGTCCACCACAGACCGATCCCGTTCTTCGACGGGCCGTGCCCCCGGGAGGGGTCCGGTCTCGTGGGGTGCTCGACCTTGATCACGTCCGCGCCGAAGTCACCCAGGAGGGTCGCGGCGAGAGGGCCCGCGAAGAGGGTGGCCAGGTCCAGGACTCGCAGGCCCTGCAAGGGAGTTGAGGTGTCGGTCATGCGGTGTAGCGCTCCTCGATCTCCTGGCGGTACGGCATCGACGTGGACGCGCCGAGGCGCTCGACCGAGAGGGACGCGGCGGCTGCCGCCCAGCGGAGGGCCTCGTGGATCGGACGCTCCTCACCGAGGGCGGTCGCCAGGGCGCCGACGAACGTGTCGCCGGCGGCCGTCGTGTCGACCGGGGTCGTGTGCGGGGCCGGGACCGCGAGGGGGGTGGGGGTGGCGCGGGTCGCGTACAGGGCGCCCGCCGCGCCGAGCGTGACGATCGCCTCCGGGACCAGGGTGAGGAGGTGCTGCGCCGCCTCCACCGGGTCCGTGCGGTCGGTGAGGGTGACCGCCTCGTACTCACCCGCCACCAACAGGTCGGTGGCGGCGAGGAGTTCGGGTGGGAGGGGTTGGAGCGGGGACGGGGTGAGGATCGTGCGGACGCCGTGCGCGCGTGCGGCGCGGGCGCCCGCGAGCACCGCCGCCATCGGGATCTCCAACTGGAGGAGGAGGGTGTCCGCCGAGGCGATCAGGGTTTCGTCGCCGGGGGCGAGGTGGTCGACCGTGCCGTTCGCGCCGGGGATGACGACGATCGCGCTGCCGCCGGCGTCGTCCACGACGATGTGGGCCGTGCCGGAAGGGGTGTTCATCGTGCGGAGGTGGTCGGTGTCGACGCCGGACTGTTCCAGGGTGGTGCGGAGGTGGGGGCCGTGGGGGTCGGTGCCGATCGCGCCGATCATCGAGACGGTCGCGCCCGCTCTGGCCGCCGCGATGGCCTGGTTGGCGCCTTTCCCTCCGGGGGTGGTGCGGAATTCCGTTCCCGTCAGGGTCTCGCCGGGGCGTGGAGGGCGGGGGGCGTGGGTGACCAGGTCCATGTTCGTGCTGCCGAGTACGACGATGTGGGTCATGGGCGGGCCGCCTCCAGGTGGGTGAGGTGGGCGAGGGTGTCGAAGCCGGTGCCGTCGAAGCCGGCGATCGAGGTGGAGAGGCGGTTCTTCAGCGGGGCCGTCCAGCGGGGTGGGGGTGGGCCCGTGAGGAGGGCGGCGATGCTGCCCGCTGTGGCGCCGTTCGAGTCGGTGTCCCAACCGCCGGACACCGTGCGGCAGATGGAGGCCGTGAAGTCGCCGTCCGCGTGGGTGAGGGCGGCGGCGATCAGGGCGGTGTTGGGGATGGCGTGGACCCAGTGGTAGTGGGCGTGGGCGGTGTGCAGGTGGTCTACGACGTCGTCGAAGTCCCTTGTGGATCGAGCCAGTTGGATTGCTTCGGTAACTGCCTTGTGCAGGCGGGAAGTCGGGGGGATCACCGTCAGGCCCGAGGCCAGGCAGGCGTGGATGTCGTGAGTGCCGGTTGTTGCCGTCGCGATGGTCGCCGCGATGAACATCGCCGCGTAGACGCCGTTCGCCGTGTGTGTCAACGTGGCGTCCCTGTATGCCTGTTCCGCTGCCGCCAGGGGGTTGCCCGGGTTGGTCCAGCCGTGCATGTCCGCGCGGATCAGGGCGCCGATCCATTCACGGAACGGGTTGTGGTGGTGGGCCGTTCGGGGCGGGTCGATGCCGGTGAGGAGGTTGCGGTAGGCGACGCGTTCCGCTGTGAAGGTGCGGCCTGCCGGGAGTTCGTCCAGCCAGAGCCTTGCCACGTCCTCCGTCGTGAAGTTCCTGCCGTGGCGTTGGAGGAGGAGCAGGTTGAGGAGGGGGTAGTTGAGGTCGTCGTCCTCCGGCATGCCGTCGATGTTCTCGGCGAGGGAGGTGGGGGCTGAGCGGCGGTTCCAAGGGTGTTGTCCGAGGAGGGAGTCGGGGACGTCCTTCGCCGTGAAGTAGGTGTTCAGGGGCCAGTTGCCGGTGGATTTGGCGAGGGCTCTGATGGCGTGGAGGGGGAGTTTTTCTACGGGTTTGCCCAGGAGACAGCCGACGGCTCTGCCTAGCCAGGCGGATTCGAGGGTTTGGGGGGTTGGGGGTGGGGTGTGGTCGGGTGCGGGTTGGTGGGTGGCTGGGGTGGGGGGCGTTTCGCTTGCCCGCGCTGGCGGGGTGCCGCTGCGCCCACCCGTGCCGCCCCTGGCGGCACGACTGCCCGCAGCTGGGGCGGGGGAGGAGAGGTGGGTGCGGGTGGGTGGGGATGCGGGGCGACTGGCCGTGGTCAGGTGGGGCAGGGTGGCTTGGAGTGTGGGCCAGTCTGTGGGTTCTGCGGCTGACAACTCGCTTGGTTGGGCTGTCAGTTCGTTCAGGAGGGTGTGGGCCAGGGGGCGGAGGTGGGGTGGGGGTGGGGTGGGGGACGTGCCTGCTCTGGTGGGGGGTTCTTCGCCGCCGGCTCTGTGCCAGCGGGCCGCGATGTCGGTGGGGTCGCGGCCGTCTTCCCTCGCCTGGCGGAGTTCGTGGCCGATGAGGTCTTCCGGCTGGAGCCAGGTCAGGCGGAGCACAGGGGGGATCCCAGGGTGGTGAAGGCGGATTCGTGGGTGCGGCGTAGGGACACGTCTCGGGCGAAGATCTCCGCGGTCACTTCGGTGAGGGTTTCGGCGGGGGTGTGGAGGTCCAACTTGCTTGCTGTCTCCACCTGTTCGGACCAGAGGGCCGGAGGGGGCGAGCCCAGTGCGCCGGACAGGGCGCCGGTCATCGTGGCGATGGAGTCGCAGTCCCGGCCGTAGTTGACGGCCCCCAGGACCGCTTGTTCGTAGTCGCCGTTCGCGATCAGCAACATGGCCAGGGCGATGGGGAGTTCCTCGATGGAGTGGAGGCGAGAGGGGCGGCGGGCGTTCAGGGAAGGGGCGCGGTAGTCGGGGCCGACCGTGTCGTACGGGGTGATGGCTTCGCGTAGAGGGAAGAGGGCTTCTTCGGGGGTGGTGTGCCTGGAGGCCGTTTCGGTGACTTTCTCGATTGCTGTTCTTGTGCCGTCCTTCGCCAAGGAGAGGCAGGTGTCGATCACTGACGTGGGGGTGGCGCCCGGGGTGCACGCCGCTGCCACCGCCGCCGCGAAGACGCCCGCCGCCTCGCGGCCGTACGAGGACTGGTGGGCGCCGGAGATGTCCAGTGCCTCCTGGTAGGCGGCCCTGGGGTTGGCCGCGTTGACCAGGCCGACCGGGGTCATGTACATCGCGGCGCCGCAGTTGACGATGTTGCCGACGCCGGCTTCGCGGGGGTCGGCGTGGGCGTAGTGGAGGCGGGTGGCGAGCCATTTCTCGGCGAGGAAGAGGCGGTGGAGGAGGAGGGTCTCCGTCTCCAGCTCCGGGATCCAGCGGGGGGTGGTCATGAGGTCCGGGACGAGGTGTTCGGCGATGGCGTGGGCGTCGAGGTGGTCGCGGACCTTCGCGTAGACCCTGATCAGGGCGTGGGTCATCAGGGTGTCGTCCGTGATGTGGCCGTTTCCCTTGTGGTACGGGGCGATCGGGCGGGCCGTGCGCCACTCGTCGCCGTTCCAGGGGCCCACGATGCCGGTCACTCTGCCGCCGTGGCGGGCGAGGATCTGGGCGGGGGAGTAGCCCTCCACCGGGCCGCCGAGCGCGTCGCCCACCGCCGCGCCGACGAGGGCGGCGGTGATGCGGTCCGCCAGGGTGGGGATGTGTGCGGGGTTTTCTGTTGTTTTGTCGTACATGGGGTGAATCATGCTCCTGTTGTTGCCGGTTGTGCGGCTTCCAGGAGTTCGGCGAGTTCGAGGAGGTCGGTGCCGGTGAGGCGCGGGAGGGTGCAGCCGGAGAGGGTGCGGGAGGTGGTGCGCCAGGTGTCCGGGACGGCCGCCGCGCCGCCGATCGCGCCGGTCAGGGCGCCGGTGAGGGCGGGGGTGGAGTCGGCGACCCGGGAGAGGCAGGTGGCTGCGGGGACGGCCTCGGCGAGGTTGCCGTGGGCGGCGAGGGAGATGGCGAGGGTGATGGGGACGGTTTCCGCCGCCGCGATGCCGTAGCTGTAGACGTGGTCGACGATCTGGTGTTCCAGGAGGGGGACCAGGGCGAACGCCGAGGGGGTGGTGGTGGCGAGGTGGAGGGCGTGGCGGGCGTTTCTGCCGATCTCCGTTTCCGGGGGGAGCTGGGTGAGGGCGGCTGCTACGCAGGTTGCGATGTCGTTGCCGGTGAGGGCCAGGGAGACGGCCGCTGCCATTGCCCTCGCGCCGTGGACCCCGTCGCCGTCCTGGGTGTAGCGGGCGTCGAACTCCGCGAGGTCCGCTGCGCGTTGGGGGTTGCCCGGGTGGGTGGTCGCGAGGACGCAGGCTCTTACACAGGCCGCGTCGTCGAAGTAGTGGGGGTTGTCGTGGCCGGTGGCCGGGGGGCGTAGGCCGGCGGCCAGGTTGCCGAGGCCGGCTCTGACGGAGATGCGGGCGCGGAGGGGGAGGTGGGCCGACTCGATCTCCTGGGCCTGCTCTGTCGCCGCCGCGACTTCTGCGGCCAGGGAGGTCCAGGTGAGGTCGATGGCGGTTCTGATGCGGTGGTCTCGGCTGAGGTCGTTGAGGGGGGAGGGGTCGGCCGCTGTGAGAAGGGTCTGGGCGGTGAGGGCCGCCCATTCCGCGTCGTCCGAGGGGCCCAGGTGGAGGGGGGCGGGGGGCTGGTTGAGGGCGATGGGGACGGGGAGGGTGGTGGTGGCGTTGTGTTCCGCGAAGGTGTCCAGTTCGCGGGTGAGGCGGCGGGTCCAGGTGGGCATGCGGGTGGCTCTGTGGCGGGAGGAAGGCCAGCCGGTGGCGTCGCCGATGGCCAGGCCCAGGAGCATGCCGGTCACTGGACGTCGGGGGGTCGGTGCGGCGCCGTCGTGGCTTGTCGCGCAGTTCCCCGCGCCCCTAAAAGACGGGGTGCTGGTTGTGGGTGGGTGCGGGTTCGTTGTGGCTTGTCGCGCTCGCGCGGCGGTAGCCGCATGTTCAGTACAGCCCCGCGCCCCTGGGGCAACTGGGGCTCGCCCAGGCTCGAATGCTCCGTCCTCTGTCGTGAGGCTCGTCGCCGGTTCCGTGCGGTCCCCCCTCACCGCTCCTCCCCACCCTCCGTCGCCAACGCGAAGTCCGCCCGTGTCGGTGTCCACTTCGTGCTCTCTGTCTGGATCAGCAGCTCGGCGACGTCGAGGACGTGGTGGCCGGCCATCTCGGGGAGGCAGGAACCCTTGGCGGGGCCGATGGCTCGGGCCCAGGTGTCGGGGATGGCGGTGATGCCTTGGGTGGCGCCGGAGAGGGCGCCGGCTACGGCGGCGGTGGTGTCGGCGTCTCTGCCCATGTTGACCGCTGTGAGGACTGAGGTCCTGAAGTCCGCGTTCGCGTGGGCGTAGGCGCCGAAAGCCAGGGCCACCGCTTCGGGGGCCAGGTCGGTCCAGGGGTAGCCGGCGATGACGACGGCGGAGCGGATGGCGCGTTCGCCCTGGTGGGAGACGGACACCGCGCGGCGCAGGGAGCGGGCTGTCCAGGAGTCGTCCGGGATCACCGCCAGGGCCGAGGCGATCACCGTGATCGGAGGGGCGCCGGTCATGGCCGCCGCTACTCCTGCCGCCACTGCCTGGCCGCCGTAGATGCCCTCGCCCTCGTGGCTCACCGAGCCGTCGATCGCCGCGAGGCGGGCTGCCTCGGCCGGGCGGCCTGCCGCGAAGACGCCGAAGACGGCCGCGCGCATGGCCAGGCCGTCGCTCCAGGCATGGCGATGCTGGGCTGTCACCGGGGCGGTGAGGCCTCGGCGGAGGTTCTCCAGGGTGCCGCGTTCGCTGAAGCCGGCGCCTCGGAAGGGGCCCTCGTCGCGGTCGGCGATCCAGGCGTGCCAGGCGGACTGGACGTGGGCCGGGGTGAGGGCGGAGCCGTGGCGGGCGAGGAGGAGGCCGGAGAGGATCGCGTACTCGGTGTCGTCGGTGCCGGCGGGGGAGTCGGTGACGTACCCGGTGATACGGCCCCAGCGGGCGCGGATCTCCGAGGGGCGCAGGTTCTCGGCGGGGGCGCCCAGCGCGTCGCCGACGGCCAGACCCAGCAGAGCGCCCCGCGCGCGTTCTCGCGGCGCTGCGATGGACGGCATAGGTGAACCTCCTCAGACACGGTGACGGTTCGATCTGTCCCACCATTGGCGGTTGACCTCAGCCTCCGATTCCCTTTTGTCACCCGGACGACTTCTGAGCGCCAATAGGTTCGAATGAGCGTTCACCTGTAAAACCCCAGCTAAGCCCAGCCTTTCCTTGCTGGCGGACCGGGAATGACCGACGTAGCCTCAGTGCTGTAAAGATTTAGAACTTGTCCAAAGTTAGCTTTGGCTTAGCTTCCTGGGGGTACCTCGGAATGGCTCTCATCGACGTCCAGGCGCCGCTGCACGAGGCGCACCGCGACAACCACACGCACCGGGACGTCAACGGCGGCTGGCTGCGGCCCGCCGTGTTCGGGGCGATGGACGGACTCGTCTCCAACCTCGCGCTGATGACCGGCGTCGCGGGCGGCGACCTCGGGCACCAGGCCGTCGTCCTCACCGGTCTCGCGGGGCTCGCGGCCGGTGCCTTCTCGATGGCGGCGGGCGAATACACGTCGGTGGCCTCGCAGCGGGAGCTGGTGGAGGCGGAGCTGGACGTCGAGCGCGGGCAGCTCAGGAGTCACCCGGCGGACGAGGAGGCCGAGCTGGCCGCGCTGTACGAGGCGCGGGGTGTGGACGCGCCGCTCGCCAAGGAGGTCGCCCGGCAGTTGTCGCGTGATCCCGAGATGGCGCTGGAGATCCATGCGCGGGAGGAGCTGGGGATCGACCCCTCCGACCTGCCCTCGCCGCTCGTCGCCGCCGTCTCGTCGTTCGGGGCGTTCGCACTGGGCGCGCTGCTGCCCGTGCTGCCGTATCTGCTGGGGGCGAGCGCGCTGTGGCCGGCCGTGCTCGTCGCGCTCGTCGGGCTCTTCCTGTGCGGGGCCGTCGTCGCGCGCGTGACCGCGCGGACCTGGTGGTACAGCGGGCTGCGGCAGTTGGTGCTGGGCGGGGCGGCGGCGGGTGTGACGTACGTCCTGGGCACTTTGTTCGGTACGGCCGTAGGATAGTGGAGCTGCTAGTTATGCGAGGGACCGTATAAATAGCCGTTACTCGCTGGTTTCGAATGCGTGACCACCGGGCATGAGCCGTAAGCGCTGTGGGCAACGACGCCCGCGGCTCACGCGCGGGACGGGTGAAGACGCCCCTTCCGTACCTCCCCCAGGGTCGACGGACACCGATCTGTCCCGCTCGCCCCCACACATTTTCAGCCGCCTCGCGCGGCACCCGCCGCACCCCCACGGCGTCCGCATGTTGGAACGGTGTATCCACTTCCCGAGAACCGCCCCATCATGTAACCTGCACGAAATTTTGCACTTACGCAGAGGGCCAACGTCGTCCCTCGGCAACGCAGACATTGCCACTTGAGACGACGACGGGAGAGCCGATGCGTACGCCGCGCCAGCCGTCCCAGCACTCCGCGAATGGCCGAAACTGGTCCTTCATGGATGCTCGCCCTGCCGCGCAGGGTATGTACGACCCCCGCGACGAGCACGACGCCTGCGGCGTCGGCTTCGTGGCCACCCTCACCGGTGAGGCGAGCCACACGCTGGTCGAGCAGGCGCTGACCGTTCTGCGCAACCTCGAACACCGCGGCGCCACCGGCTCCGAACCCGACTCGGGGGACGGCGCGGGCATCCTCACCCAGGTCCCGGACGCGTTCTTCCGCGAGGTCGCCGGTTTCGAGCTGCCCGCCGCCGGTTCCTACGCCGTCGGCATCGCCTTCCTCCCGGAGGACGGCACCGACACCGCCGTCTCGCGGATCGAGACGATCGCCGGCGAAGAGGGCCTCACCGTCCTCGGCTGGCGCGAGGTCCCGGTCGCCCCCGGACTCCTCGGCGCCACCGCCCGCTCCACGATGCCCGCCTTCCGCGAGGTCTTCGTCACCGACGGCGAGTCCGAGGGCATCGTCCTCGACCGCAAGGCGTTCGCGCTGCGCAAGCGCGCCGAGCGCGAGGCCGGCGTCTACTTCCCGTCGCTGTCCGCGCGGACCATCGTCCACAAGGGCATGCTCACCACCGGCCAGCTGGAGCCGTTCTTCCCGGACCTCTCCGACCGCCGCTTCGCCTCGGCCGTCGCGCTCGTCCACTCCCGGTTCTCCACGAACACCTTCCCGTCGTGGCCGCTCGCCCACCCCTACCGGTTCGTCGCGCACAACGGTGAGATCAACACCGTCAAGGGCAACCGCAACTGGATGGTGGCCCGCGAATCGCAGCTCGTCTCCGACCTGTTCGGCGACAAGGGCATCGAGCGGATCTTCCCGATCTGCACCCCCGACGCCTCCGACTCCGCCTCCTTCGACGAGGTCCTGGAGCTGCTCCACCTCGGCGGACGGTCCCTCCCGCACTCCGTGCTGATGATGATCCCGGAGGCGTGGGAGAACCACGACTCCATGGACCCCGCCCGGCGCGCGTTCTACCAGTTCCACTCCACGCTGATGGAGCCCTGGGACGGCCCCGCCTGCGTCACCTTCACCGACGGCACCCAGGTCGGCGCGGTCCTCGACCGCAACGGCCTGCGCCCCGGCCGCTACTGGGTCACCGACGACGGCCTCGTCGTCCTCGGCTCCGAGGTCGGCGTCCTCGACATCGACCCCGCGAAGGTCGTCCGCAAGGGCCGCCTCCAGCCCGGCAAGATGTTCCTCGTCGACACCGCCGAGCACCGCATCATCGAGGACGACGAGATCAAGGCCGGCCTCGCCGCCGAGGCCCCGTACGCCGAGTGGCTGGAGGCCGGTGAGATCGAGCTGGGCGACCTGCCCGAGCGCGAGCACATCGTCCACACCCACGCCTCCGTCACCCGCCGCCAGCAGACCTTCGGCTACACCGAGGAAGAGCTGCGCGTCATCCTCGCCCCGATGGCCAAGGCCGGCGCCGAGCCCATCGGCTCCATGGGGACGGACTCGCCGATCGCCGCGCTGTCCGCGCGCCCGCGCCTGCTGTTCGACTACTTCACGCAGCTCTTCGCGCAGGTCACCAACCCGCCGCTGGACGCCATCCGCGAGGAACTCGTCACCTCCCTGCGCTCCTCCCTGGGCCCGCAGGGCAACCTCCTCGACCCGAGCGCCGCCTCCTGTCGTACCGTCACCCTGCCGTTCCCGGTGATCGACAACGACGAGCTGGCCAAGCTCATCCACATCAACGCCGACGGCGACATGCCCGGCTTCAAGGCCGCGACCCTCTCCGGCCTGTACCGCGTCTCCGGCGGCGGCGACACCCTCGCCGCCCGCATCGAGGAGATCTGCGCCGAGGCCGACGCCGCCATCGACAACGGCGCCCGCCTGATCGTCCTGTCCGACCGGCACTCCGACGCCGAGCACGCGCCGATCCCCTCGCTGCTGCTCACCGCCGCCGTCCACCACCACCTCATCCGCACCAAGCAGCGCACCCAGGTGGGCCTGCTGGTCGAGGCCGGGGACGTCCGCGAGGTCCACCACGTCGCCCTGCTGATCGGCTTCGGCGCTGCCGCCGTCAACCCGTACCTCGCGATGGAGTCCGTCGAGGACCTCGTCCGCGCCGGGACCTTCCTCTCGGACATCGAGCCCGAGCAGGCCATCCGCAACCTGATCTACGCGCTCGGCAAGGGCGTCCTCAAGGTCATGTCCAAGATGGGCATCTCCACCGTCGCCTCCTACCGCGGCGCCCAGGTCTTCGAGGCCGTCGGCCTGGACGACGCGTTCGTCGGCGAGTACTTCAACGGCACCGCCACCAAGATCGGCGGCGTCGGCATCGACGTCGTCGCCCAGGAGGTCGCCGCCCGGCACGCCAAGGCGTACCCCGCCTCCGGCATCGCCCCGGCGCACCGCGCGCTGGAGATAGGCGGCGAGTACCAGTGGCGCCGCGAGGGCGAGCCGCACCTCTTCGACCCGGAGACGGTCTTCCGCCTCCAGCACTCCACGCGCTCCGGCCGCTACGACATCTTCAAGAAGTACACGGACCGCGTGAACGAGCAGTCCGAGCGCCTCATGACGCTGCGCGGCCTCTTCGGCTTCAACTCCGGCCGGCCGTCGATCCCCCTCGACGAGGTCGAGTCCGTCGAGGACATCGTCAAGCGGTTCTCCACCGGCGCCATGTCCTACGGCTCCATCTCGCTGGAAGCCCACGAGACCCTCGCCATCGCCATGAACCAGCTGGGCGCCAAGTCCAACACCGGTGAGGGCGGCGAGGACCCGGAGCGCCTGTACGACCCGGCACGCCGCTCCGCGATCAAGCAGGTCGCCTCCGGCCGCTTCGGCGTGACCTCCGAGTACCTGGTCAACGCGGACGACATCCAGATCAAGATGGCCCAGGGCGCCAAGCCCGGCGAGGGCGGTCAGCTCCCCGGCCACAAGGTCTACCCGTGGGTCGCCAAGACCCGGCACTCGACGCCGGGCGTCGGCCTCATCTCGCCGCCGCCGCACCACGACATCTACTCCATCGAGGACCTGGCTCAGCTGATCCACGACCTCAAGAACGCCAACCCGAAGGCCCGCATCCACGTGAAGCTGGTCTCCGAGGTCGGCGTGGGGACCGTCGCGGCCGGTGTCTCCAAGGCCCACGCGGACGTCGTCCTCATCTCCGGGCACGACGGTGGTACGGGCGCGTCGCCGCTGACGTCCCTCAAGCACGCTGGTGGGCCTTGGGAGTTGGGGCTCGCCGAGACGCAGCAGACCTTGCTTTTGAACGGCCTGCGCGACCGGATCGTCGTCCAGACCGACGGGCAGCTCAAGACCGGCCGTGACGTCGTGATCGCCGCGCTGCTCGGCGCCGAGGAGTTCGGGTTCGCGACCGCGCCGCTCGTCGTCTCCGGCTGCGTCATGATGCGCGTCTGCCACCTCGACACCTGCCCCGTCGGCATCGCCACGCAGAACCCCGTCCTGCGCGACCGGTTCGCCGGCAAGGCCGAGTACGTCGTCAACTTCTTCAAGTTCATCGCCGAAGAAGTCCGCGAGATCCTCGCCGAACTGGGCTTCCGGACGATCGAGGAGGCCGTCGGCCGCGCCGAGGTCCTCGACGTCGAGCGCGCCGTCGACCACTGGAAGGCGCAGGGCCTCGACCTGGCCCCGCTCTTCCACGTCCCCGCGCTGCCCGAGGGCGCCGTCCGCCACCAGACGGTCCTTCAGGACCACGGCCTGGAGAAGGCGCTCGACAACGAGCTGATCAAGCTCGCCGCCGACGCCCTCGCCGCCACCGACGCGACGTCCGCGCAGCCGGTGCGCGCACAGATCAAGGTCCGCAACATCAACCGCACCGTCGGGACGATGCTCGGACACGAGGTGACCAAGAAGTTCGGCGGCGCCGGGCTCCCCGACGACACCATCGACGTCACCTTCACCGGCTCCGCCGGCCAGTCCTTCGGCGCGTTCCTGCCGCGCGGCGTCACGCTGCGCCTGGAGGGCGACGCGAACGACTACGTCGGCAAGGGCCTCTCCGGCGGCCGGGTGATCGTCCGTCCCGACCGGGGCGCCGACCACCTCGCCGAGTACTCCACCATCGCGGGCAACACCATCGCGTACGGCGCGACCGGCGGGGAGCTGTTCCTGCGCGGGCGCACCGGCGAGCGGTTCTGTGTCCGCAACTCGGGCGCGCTGGTCGTCTCCGAGGGCGTCGGCGACCACGGCTGCGAGTACATGACCGGCGGTCACGCGGTCGTCCTCGGCGAGACGGGACGCAACTTCGCGGCCGGCATGTCCGGTGGCATCGCGTACGTCATCGACCTGAACCGGGACAACGTCAACGCCGGGAACCTCGACGCGGTCGAGGAGCTGTCGGCGGACGACAAGCAGTGGCTGCACGGTGTCGTGCGCCGCCACGCCGAGGAGACCGGGTCCACGGTCGCCGGGAAGCTGCTCGCCGACTGGGACGCGTCGGCCGCGCGCTTCAGCAAGATCATCCCCAGCACGTACAAGGCAGTGCTCGCCGCCAAGGACGCCGCCGAGCAGGCGGGACTCTCCGAGTCCGAGATCACCGAGAAGATGATGGAGGCGGCGACCAATGGCTGACCCGAAGGGCTTCCTGAATCACGGCCGTGAGGTCGCCAAGTCCCGCCCCGTCGACGTGCGTCTCAAGGACTGGAACGAGGTCTACGTCCCCGGCTCGCTGCTGCCGATCATCAGCAAGCAGGCCAGCCGGTGCATGGACTGCGGCATCCCCTTCTGCCACAACGGCTGTCCCCTCGGGAACCTCATCCCCGAGTGGAACGACTACGCCTACCGCGAGGACTGGACGGCGGCCTCCGAGCGGCTGCACGCCACCAACAACTTCCCCGAGTTCACCGGGCGGCTCTGCCCGGCTCCGTGCGAGTCGGCGTGTGTCCTGGGCATCAACCAGCCCGCCGTCACCATCAAGAACGTCGAAGTCTCCATCATCGACAAGGCGTGGGACGCCGGTACCGTCGCCCCGCAGGCGCCCGAGCGGCTCTCCGGCAAGACCGTCGCCGTCATCGGCTCAGGACCTGCCGGGCTCGCCGCCGCGCAGCAGCTCACCCGCGCCGGGCACACCGTCGCCGTGTACGAGCGCGCCGACCGGATCGGGGGGCTTCTGCGGTACGGCATCCCCGAGTTCAAGATGGAGAAGCGGCACATCAACCGGCGCATCGAGCAGATGCGGGCGGAGGGGACGCGGTTCCGGACCGGCATCGAGATCGGGCGCGACCTCAAGGCGACCGACCTGAAGAAGCGGTACGACGCCGTCGTCATCGCGGCCGGGGCGACCACCGCGCGCGATCTTCCCGTCCCCGGGCGGGAGTTGAAGGGCGTCCACCAGGCCATGGAGTACCTGCCCTTGGCCAACAAGGTGCAGGAGGGGGACTACGTTGTCTCCCCCATCACCGCCGAGGGCAAGCACGTCGTCGTCATCGGCGGTGGTGACACCGGGGCGGACTGCGTCGGTACCGCGCACCGTCAAGGGGCCGCGTCCGTCACGCAGTTGGAGATCATGCCGCGGCCCGGTGAGGAGCGTTCGGCCGGGCAGCCCTGGCCCACGTTCCCCATGCTGTACAAGGTGACCTCCGCGCACGAGGAGGGCGGTGAGCGGGTCTACTCCGTCTCCACCACGCACTTCGAGGGTGACGAAGAGGGCAACGTGCAGTGGCTGCACCTCGTCGAAGTCGAGTTCGTCGAGGGGAAGTTGACGCAGAAGGCCGGAACCGAGCGGAAGATTCCCGCCCAACTCGTCACGCTGGCCATGGGGTTCACCGGGACCGACCGGGAGAACGGGCTCGTCGAGCAGTTCGGGCTCGAACTGGACGAGCGCGGGAACGTCGCCCGTGACGCCGAGTTCGCCACCAACGTGCCGGGCGTGTTCGTGGCCGGTGACGCCGGGCGCGGACAGTCGCTCATCGTGTGGGCGATCGCCGAGGGGCGGTCCGCTGCGCGGGGCTGCGACCGGTTCCTTACGGGGGCCAGCGAGCTGCCGGCTCCCATTCGGCCGACGGACCGTTCGCTGATGGTCTGACGGTCACTCAATAGACGTCCCGTACAACGGCGTACGGAACACCAGACGGCGCCTGCCCTGTCCCCGACCGGACGAATGGGCAGGCGCCGCCGTTTGTCTAGAGTGAGCGGCATGGTCGCGATCAGCCTCAGCAAGGTTCAAGAAGCCGCCCCCGCGCTCGTCTCCCTCTACAAACGCGCCGGCGTTTCTCTCGACAAGTACGGACTCGCAGGCCAGCGCGCTGCCGTGTACCTCGTCGTCGACTACTCCGGGTCCATGAGGCCGTACTACAAGAACGGCACCGTACAGGCCCTCGCCGACCGGGTGTTGAGCCTTGCCGCGCATCTCGACGACGACGGGATCGTGCCGGTGGTGGTGTTCTCCACCGACATCGACGCCGAGGCTGAACTCGCGTTGGACGAGCACGCAGGCGCTGTCGAGCGGATCGTCTCCAAGCTTGGGCACATGGGGAAGACCAGCTATCACCTGGCCATGGACGCGGTCATCGATCACTACCTCGACAGCGGCGCCACCGATCCGGCCCTCGTCGTGTTCCAGACCGATGGCGGCCCCACCAGCCGGCCCGCCGCCGAGCGGTACCTCTGCAAGGCCGCCCGGATTCCGATGTTCTGGCAGTTCGTGGGGTTCGGGAATCGCCGGAGTTCACAGTTCGACTTTCTGCGGAAGCTGGACGAACTGCCGGTGCCGGACAAGCGGGTTGTCGACAACGCCGGTTTCTTTCACGCCGGTTCGGATCCCCGGAGGATGCCGGACGACGAGTTGTACGACCGGCTGGTGGGGGAGTTCTCGAAGTGGCTGGTGGAGGGGAGGAGCGCCGGGGTCATCCGATCTGCTTGAACTGGTCCTCCGTGAGGGAGAGTTGGGGGGGTTGTGTTCGTGTCGCCCAGGGAGGCCGGGAAGTAGGGGATGAAGGCGATGCCTTGGGCGGCGGTGTGGTCGAGGACCGGTTCGTGGGTGCGGTCGGCGAGGGATGCGGTCCGCGCGCAGGCGGCGCAGGCTCAGTTCGGCCTGCTGGCGGAGGTAGGCGGGGTGGCCCAGGGGGATCCACTCCGTGGGGCTGGGGCGCAGGTTGCCCGTCTTCGTCGCGATGGCGACCTCGTCGCCGTATGGGCGCAGCGATCGATGCGAGGGGGCCACCGTGCGGCTGCTGAGGTACTGCGAGGAACAGGGGCTGCTCGACGCGCGGCGCACGCACCCGTCGTCGTCCACCGCATCCGCAACCTGCTGGACGCCGGGCTGCCCACCCGGGTGATCCGTGAAGTGCTGGACTGTGTGTGCGGTTCCGAGGTGGAGGTCGAGCCGTGTCTCACCCCGCTGCTGCGGGACCCGGGACTCCCTCGCGAGGCTGCTCGCGCCTCTGACGTAACATCAACTTCCTGTTGTGGACGCGCTGTTGGCGGGAAGCGGTGTGCGTGTCACCCTGTGGTGCATGGCTGACGGGGAACGCGCGGACAGCAAGGGCAAGGGCGAGAGTTTCGCCGACTGGGCCGACGGACGGCTGGGGATCTACTCCCTGGCCAAGGCCAACCTGCGGAAGGTGTTCCCGGACCACTGGTCGTTCATGCTGGGAGAGGTCTGCCTCTACAGCTTCATCGTGCTGATCCTGACCGGTGTCTACCTGACGCTGTTCTTCGACCCCAGCAGCTCCGAGGTCGTCTACAACGGCACCTACACCCCGCTCAACGGCATCAGCATGACCGAGGCGTACCGGTCGACGCTGGACATCAGTTTCGACGTCCGCGGCGGTCTGCTGATCCGGCAGATCCACCACTGGGCGGCGCTGGTGTTCGTCGCCGGGATGCTGATCCACATGATGCGGGTGTTCTTCACCGGCGCGTTCCGCAAGCCCCGTGAGCTCAACTGGTTGTTCGGGTGGACCCTGTTGTTCCTGGGGATCATCACGGGGCTGACCGGCTACTCGCTGCCGGACGACCTGCTGTCCGGCACCGGTCTCCGGTTCGCGGACGGCGCGATCCTCGCGATCCCGGTCGTCGGGACATACATCTCGTTCTTCCTGTTCGGCGGCGAGTGGCCCGGCGTCGACTTCATCTCGCGGCTCTACCCGATCCACATCCTGCTGCTGCCCGGCATCATGCTGGGCCTGGTCGTCGCCCACCTGATCCTGGTCTTCTACCACAAGCACACGCAGTACCCCGGCCCCGGCAAGACGCAGAAGTCCGTGGTCGGGATGCCGTTCATGCCGGTGTACATGGCGAAGGCGGGCGGCTTCTTCTTCCTCGTCTTCGGGGTGCTCGCGCTGATGGGCGGCCTCGCCACCATCAACCCCGTGTGGGCGTTCGGCCCTTACCGCCCCGACCTCGTGACGACCGGCGCGCAGCCCGACTGGTACCTCGGGTTCTCCGAGGGGCTGATCCGCGTGATGCCGGCCTGGGAGATCGACGGGTGGGGCCACACACTCCAGTTGGGCGTCTTCATCCCCTTCACGCTGTTCCCGCTGATCCTCGTCGCCCTCGGCGTCTATCCGTTCGTCGAGGCGTGGATCACCGGCGACAAACGGGAGCACCACCTCCTCGACCGGCCCCGGAACGTCCCCGTCCGTACGGGACTCGGCGTCGCCTGGCTCAGCCTGTACGGCGTCCTGCTGATCGGCGGCGGCAACGACATCGTCGCCACGCACCTCCACCTGTCGATCAACCACATCACCTGGTTCGTCCGCGTCGGCGTCTTCGTGGTCCCCGTCCTCGCCTTCATCCTCACCAAACGCATCTGCATGGGCCTCCAACGCGCCGACCGGGAGCGGGTGTTGCACGGCAGGGAGACCGGCACGCTCAAACTCCTCCCGCACGGCGAGTACATCGAGGTCCACGAACCCCTCGGCCGGGCCCAGTTGCACACCCTCACCCAGCACGACCAGCCGAAGCCGTACGAGATCGGCGCGCTCGTCGACCACAACGGGGTCCGGCGGAAGGTGAGCGTCGTGCAGCGGGTGCGGGCGCGGCTCGCGACGGCGATGTTCGGGCCGGAGGCGCGGATCGAGAAACCGACGGAGAAGGAGTACAAGGAACTGACGCGGGGCGGGCACCACTGAGCATGTGCCTTCCCTAGCAAGCGCTTGGTGGGTATGGTGCTGCGGCCCGCCGTCCACCGGGGAGTTCGCCAGGGAGTCCGTCATGGCCGAGGCATACATCGTCGAAGCGGTCCGCACGCCGATCGGGAAGCGGAAGGGAGGACTCGGCGCCGTCCACCCGGCCGACCTCGGGGCACATGTCCTCAAAGAGCTGATGCGGCGCACCGGCGTCGACCCCGCCGCCGTCGAGGACGTCGTCTTCGGCTGCCTGGACGCGGTCGGCCCGCAGGCCGGGGACATCGCCCGGACCTGCTGGCTCGCCGCCGGTCTCCCCGAGGAGGTGCCCGGGGTGACCGTCGACCGGCAGTGCGGCTCCTCCCAACAGGCCCTGCACTTCGCCGCCCAGGGGGTCATGTCCGGGACGCAGGACCTCGTGGTCGCGGGCGGCGTGCAGAACATGACGCAGATCCCGATCGCCTACGCGACCCGGCAGGCGGCCGTCGAACTCGGCTTCACCGAGGGGCCGTTCGCGGGCAGCGAGGGGTGGCGGGCGCGGTACGGGAACCGGCCCGTCAACCAGTTCGCGGGCGCCGAGATGATCGCCGCGAAGTGGGGGATCAGCCGGGAGGACCAGGAGGAGTTCGCGCTCACCTCCCACCGGCGGGCCGTACGGGCCATCGACGAAGGGCGGTTCGCGCGCGAGACCGTGCCCTGCAACGGGGTCGACACCGACGAGGGGCCCCGGCGGGACACCTCCGCCGAGAAGATGGCCGCCCTCAAGCCCGTCATCGACGGCGGGACCGTCACCGCCGCCTGCTCCTCCCAGGTCTCCGACGGCGCCGCCGCGATGCTCATCGCCTCCGAACACGCCGTCCGGGAACACGGGTTGACGCCCCGCGCCCGCGTCCACCACCTCTCGGTGCGCGGCGAGGACCCGATCCGGATGCTCACGGCACCCATTCCGGCGACCGCCCACGCCCTGAAGAAGACGGGTCTGACGCTGGATCAGATCGACCTCGTCGAGATCAACGAGGCGTTCGCACCGGTGGTGTTGGCGTGGCTGAAGGAGACCGGGGCCGACCCGGAGAAGGTCAACGTCAACGGGGGCGCGATCGCGCTGGGGCATCCGCTGGGGGCGACCGGGGTGCGGCTCATGACGACGCTGCTGCACGAACTGGAACGCACGGGAGGGCGGTTCGGGTTGCAGACGATGTGTGAGGGCGGGGGACAGGCCAACGTCACCGTCGTCGAACGGCTGTGACCCGCTCTACGTGTCGCACTCCAGCACCGTCCGGCACAACCCGCACCGCGCCCGCACCCGCCCCCGCACCGGCACCCTGATCCGCTGATGGCACGTCGGACACGGGAAACTCACCCGCAGCGGCGCCCCCGCCGCCCCCGGCGAGAACGAGTACGGCGTACCCGGCGCCGCGTGCG
The DNA here is from genome assembly GCF_054880855.1 of Streptomyces sp. S6. Taxonomy (NCBI): domain Bacteria; kingdom Bacillati; phylum Actinomycetota; class Actinomycetes; order Kitasatosporales; family Streptomycetaceae; genus Streptomyces; species Streptomyces sp. S6. Next base: position 29,928 of record NZ_JBTYMC010000057.1, read on the forward strand.
CCTGCCTGCGGTCGCGGGCGTAGCGGCGGCGCCCC
>NZ_JBTYMC010000058.1:0-29711 GCF_054880855.1 Streptomyces sp. S6
CGGGGCGCTTGCCCGGAGCGGCCATCGAGCCGACCACGCCGCCGGGCCGGGCGCCGCCTATGGCACCCCCCGCGGGTCGTGCGCCGGCCGTACCCGGACCGGTACCGGGAGCGGACGGCTGTCCGCCGTTCGTACCGGAAGAGGCTCCGTTGGCACCGGGAATTCCCGCGCCGTTGGTCTTCGGACCGGACGGCCTGCGGGGTGCGAACCAGTCGTTCTTCTCGGCGGCGGGTTCGGCCGCGGGCGCCTCGGGCGCGGGCACCGGCGCGGGTGCGGCGGACTGCGGCTCGACGGCCGTGTCGTCGCCCTCGCCCTCGCCGACGGGCTTGCGCACGACGACGGGGGGAATGGGCCGGGACCCGGGGATGTTGATGCGGATCCGGGTCGTCACCGTGGTCTCGGTCTTGCGTTCCTCCGGCTGGGCGGCCGAACGGCCCGCGTCCGCACCGCCGTCGGACACCATCGGTGTCCCGTACGGGGGCGTGCCCGAGGGGTACGCGGCACCTCCACCGCGCCCGTTGGGCCCGGAGGACGGAGTGTCAGTTTCACGACTCAAGGCAGGCTTCTCCAGGTTGGCTCCGCCGCCCGCCACGACCTCACGGGCAGCTCGGCGGCGCGCACCACCATACTGGCCACTTCTGCCCCCCATCCCACGTGCGCCGGGGAAACCCACACGGGATGCGCACGCTCATGCCACGGCGAAGTGGTACGTCACTTCCCAAGTCGGGCGTCGGCGCCGATCGGTTGCCGCCCGACGCCAAGGGTGGCGCAGATCACAGCTGTTGCCATGCCGCCGAGCAGGAACAGGTACGAGCCACCGCCCGCCGCGAACAGGAAGTCGCCTTCGGGACGCCCGGCCGTCAACAGGACGACGGTGATCATCCACCCGACGGCGGGGGCGACGGCGCCCGCGCGCGTGCCGACGGCTCGCGCACCGCCCAGGAACAGCCCGGCGGACCCGGCGAGCGCCAGCAGCAGTCCACCCGGGAACCAGCCCGCCTGGACGAGCGACCCGGCGACGCCGGTCACCGCGCCGAGCAGCAGCAGCCCCACATAGGCCGCGGCACGGCCCGCGGAGGGGGGTTTGAGGGGCTGGGAGAGGTCGAGGGACATCAGAGGTCGCCCTTCCCCTCGCGAGGCTCTCCGTCGCCGTCCTGGGCGATCCCGGCGAACAGGTCGCTCTCGCGGCCCTCGGCCACCCCGCGCTCTCCGCGCGCCAGTTGGTAGTACTCGGTGTCGAAGAGCGGCTGGGCGAGGTAGTTCGAGAGGATGAAGTACCGGTCCCCGGGAGCCACTTCGAGCTGTGTCGCGTGCGCGCGCATGGCGGTCACCTTTGCTTGCGCGTACGGTCCGCCGGCGATCTCCGTGGTGATCAGAGCGTCGTCGACGACACCGGGGACGTCACCGATCTCGCCCGCCTTGTCGAACGGCAGCTCCGGGAGGTCGGCTTCCAGCCGCGCGAAGGCGTCCTCGGCGACCGCGCGCGGGACGCGGTTGAAGTACACCTTCTGGACGGGTACGCCCTCGGCGCCCGCGAGTTCAACCGCGCGCATGCTGACGCGGTGGGCCTGGATGTGGTCGGGATGGCCGTAGCCGCCGTCCTCGTCGTACGTGACGAGGACCTGGGGCCGTACCTCGCGGATGACGTCGAGGAGCTGCCCCGCGGCCGTGTCGAGGTCCGCCTGCCAGAAGCAGCCCGGGTCGTCGTTGTCGGCGGTGCCCATCATCCCGGAGTCGCCGTAGCGCCCGGCGCCACCGAGCAGCCGGACGTCGTCCACCCCGAGGGCCCGCATCGCCTCGGCCAGCTCCTGGCGGCGGTGCGCGCCGAGGGCGGGGCCGGAGAGGTGGGCCAGCTCAGGGGGGATGACTTCGCCGCGCTCCCCGAGCGTGCAGGTGACCAGCGTCACCCGCACACCCTCGGCCGCGTACCGGGCCATGGTCGCGCCGTTGTTGATCGACTCGTCGTCCGGGTGCGCGTGCACCAGGAGGAGCCGGTGGGAGGGGAGATCCGTCATGGGGGCCAGCCTACAAACTGCTCCCGGCGAACCAGGACTGATCGGCCCCGACGAGGGAAGTCGGACATGGAAGAAGGGCCCCGGGCGTGGCTTGACCGGAGCCTGGACGGAAGGACGTCAGAACTTGAGGCCGCCGATCATGTCCGCAACGTTCTTCGTCAGATCACTGATCGTGGGGGCGACGGTGGAGGACGCCAAGTAGAAGCCGAGCAACATGCAGACGACTGCATGGCCGCCTTTCAGGCCCGACTTCTTGATCAGCAAGAAGACGACGATCGCCAGCAGCACCACCGCCGATATCGAGAGTGCCACGGCGGCTCACCTCCAAGGACCCGGGTACCAGGGGAACAGAGCGGGAGAACGTGTAAATCCATACAACAGCCAGCAGGTTGATACCCACATAGCGGTAGTGATCATAGCTACGGATATGCGCGCATCCTTCGGCGCACGGACGCGCAAGGGGGCGCGCGGCCAACATGCCTCGTAGGGTCGGGACATGACCAACGAGAGCGGTTCTCCCGCCGACTCCTTCCCCCGCCGACACGCCCGTACCCAGCGATTCACCCTCGGCGCGCCGCGTTCGTTCACCGCCGCGCCGGACGGAGAGCGTGTCGTGTTCCTGCGCTCGGCGTCCGGAACGGACCGCGCGAACGCCCTGTGGGTCCTCGACCCGGCGGACGGCTCCGAGCGCCTCGCCGCGGACCCCGGCGCCCTGCTCGGCGGCACGGACGAGGATCTTCCACCCGAGGAGCGGGCCCGCCGCGAACGCTCCCGCGAGGGCGGCGCGGGCATCGTCGGCTACGCCACCGACGCGGCCGTCGAGTTGGCCTCTTTCGCGTTGTCAGGGCGGCTTTTCACGGCCGGGCTGCGGGCCGGCACGGCACGCGAACTCCCCGTCCGGGGGCCCGTGATCGACCCCCGTCCGGCGCCCGACGGACGGCATGTCGCCTACGTCGCCGGAGGGGCCCTGCGGGTCGTCGGCGCGGAGGGGGACGGTGATCGCGCGCTCGCCGAACCCGAATCCGTGTCCGTCACGTACGGATTGGCCGAATTCATCGCCGCCGAGGAGATGGACCGGCACCGTGGTTTCTGGTGGTCGCCGGAGGCGGACCGGCTGCTCGTGGCGCGGGTGGACGACACGCCGGTGAAGCGGTGGTGGATCTCCGACCCGGCCCATCCGGAACGTGAGCCACAGCACATTCCGTACGCCCAGGCGGGCACCGAGAACGCGATCGTACGCCTGTTCGCGCTGGGCCTCGACGGGTCCCGGACGGAGGTCGTCTGGGACCGGGCGCGCTTCCCCTATCTGGCGCGTGTGCACTGGTCAGCGGCGGGTGCGCCGCTGCTGCTCGTACAGGCGCGCGACCAGCGCAGCCAGTTGTACCTGGCCGTCGACATCGACTCCGGGGCGACCCGGATGGTGCACGCCGACGAAGATCGAGTTTGGCTTGATCTTTACCCTGGTGTGCCCTGCTGGAGCCCCTCCGGACAGCTCGTGCGCATCGCCGACGAGGGTGGCGCGCGCGTTCTGGCCGTCGGCGAACGTCCGCTGACGACAGCGCAGTTGCATGTGCGAGCGGTGCTGGACGTCTCCGGTGACGACGTCCTGGTGTCGGCCTCCGCCGGGGAGGAGGCGGCCGACCCCGAGACCGGCGAGGTGCACGTCTACCGCGTCAACGAGCTGGGCGTGCAACGGCTTTCGGAGGAGCCCGGCGTCCACACGGCCGTGCGCTCCGGTGACGTCACCGTCCTCGTCTCGGCGGCCCTGGACCGGCCCGGTGCCGTCGCGCGCGTCCTGCGGGGCGGGAAGCCGGTCGCGACCGTCGCCTCGTACGCCGAGGATCCCGGTCTGTCCCCGCGCGTCCAGCTCACCCAGGGGGGCGCACGCCGGATTCCGTGCGCCGTGCTGCTGCCCCGGGACTACACCGGTGACGCTCCCCTCCCGGTCCTCCTCGACCCCTACGGCGGGCCGCACGGACAGCGCGTCGTCTCCGCGCACAACGCCCACCTCACCTCCCAGTGGTTCGCCGACCAGGGGTTCGCGGTGGTCGTCGCCGACGGGCGCGGGACGCCGGGGCGGTCGCCGGCCTGGGAGAAGTCGGTACGCGACGAACTCGCCGCCGTCGTCCTGGAGGACCAGGTCGACGCGCTCCAGGCGCTGGCCGCCGACTTCCCCCTCGACCTCACCCGCGTCGCCATCCGGGGCTGGTCCTTCGGCGGCTACCTCGCCGCCCTCGCGGTCCTGCGCCGCCCCGACGTCTTCCACGCGGCCGTCGTCGGCGCACCCGTCACCGACCTGCGCCTCTACGACACCCACTACCAGGAGCGCTACCTCGGCCACCCCGCCGAACAGCCCGACGTCTACCGCCGCAACTCCCTCGTGGACGACGCGGGGCTGGTCGACGCGGCACCCGAGCACCGGCCGATGATGATCATCCACGGGCTGGCGGACGACAACGTGGTGGTCGCACACTCCCTGCGGCTGTCGTCGGCCCTACTGGCCGCCGGCCGCCCGCACGAGGTGCTGCCGTTGTCGGGGGTGACCCACATGACGCCCCAGGAGGAGGTCGCGGAGAACCTGCTGCGGCTTCAGCTGGACTTCCTGCGGCGGTCGTTGGGCTTGAAGCGGGCCGACCACGAAGACACCACAGAGCACCGCAACCATTAATTGAGGAACCACAGCGACACCCGGGCCACCTCCGCGAGAGCGGCGCCGGTTTAGGCGCAAAAAGGGGCAACGGACCGGGACGACATGGCGCGTCCCGGTCCGTTTACGGCACCCGCACGGCCGTACGTTGTTCAGATTGGCCCGTCCGTATATCGGAACCGGGTCAAGGAAGTTGCTTGCGTGTTAACGCGATTACTGTGCGTTTGCGCGGCTATGGGGTCCCGTTTCCTTGATCGTCATCCACCGGGACCACCTGCTTCTCCTCCGCGAAATGGCAGGCCGAGTCGTGTGCGGCCGGGCCCCGGACGTCCCTGAACTCCGCCGGGACGGCAAGGAGCGGGACCTCCAGCTCGCATCTCTCCTGGGCCTTCCAGCACCGCGTGCGGAAGCGGCAGCCGGAGGGGACGTTCGTCGGGGACGGGACGTCGCCGGAGAGGATGATCCGGTCGCGGTGCTCGCGGGCGTCCGGGTCGGGGACCGGGACTGCGGAGAGCAGGGCCTGGGTGTACGGGTGAGTGGGGTGGTCGTAGATCTCCGCGTCCTTGCCGATCTCCACGATCCGGCCCAGGTACATGACGCCGACGCGGTCCGAGATGTGCCGGACGATCGACAGGTCGTGCGCGATGAACACGTACGACAGGGAGAACTCGCTCTGGAGGCGCTCCAGCAGGTTGATCACCTGGGCCTGGACGGAGACGTCCAGCGCGGAGACCGGTTCGTCGGCGACGATCACCTCGGGGCGCAGCGCGAGCCCGCGCGCGATGCCGATGCGCTGGCGTTGGCCGCCGGAGAACTGGTGGGGGTAGCGGTTGATGTACTCCGGGTTCAGGCCGACGACGTCGAGGAGATCCTGGACGCGTCTGTGCCGGTCGCCCTTGGGGGCCACCTCGGGGTGGATCTCGTACGGTTCGCCGATGATGTCGCCGACCGTCATGCGGGGGTTGAGGGAGGTGTAGGGGTCCTGGAACACCATCTGGATGTTGCGGCGGACCGCCTTGAGGGCGCGGCCGGAGAGCTTGGTGATGTCCTCGCCCTTGTACTTGATCGCGCCGGCGGTGGGGCGTTCAAGGTTGACGAGCATCTTCGCAACTGTTGATTTGCCGCAGCCGGATTCCCCGACGATGCCGAGGGTCTCTCCACTGTTGAGGGTGAAATCAACACCGTCAACGGCCTTGACGGCGCCTACCTGCTTCTTGAGCAGGATCCCTTGAGTGAGCGGGTAGTGCTTGACCAGTCCGGTGACTTCCAGGATCGGCTCAACTGTTGAATCAACCATTGAGGCACTCCCTCCAGAAGTGGCAGGCGCTGGTGCGGTGTTCGCCGGCCTCGTGCAGCGGGGGCACGTCCGTGCGGCAGATGTCCTGAGCCATCGGGCAACGAGGGTTGAACGCGCAACCCGTAGGGATGTTCATCAAGTTGGGCGGCAGTCCCTTGATCGCGTACAGCTCCTGGCCCTTCTGATCAAGACGGGGGATGGAATCAAGCAGTCCGCGCGTATATGGGTGGGCCGGTGCCTTGTAGATGTCGTGCACCGGTGCCTGTTCGACGATCCGTCCCGCGTACATGACGGCGATCCGGTCGGCGACGTCCGCGACGACCCCGAGGTCGTGCGTGATGAGGATCAACCCCATGTTGTACTCGCGCTGCAACTCCGCGAGGAGGTCCATCACCTGGGCCTGGACCGTCACGTCGAGGGCGGTGGTCGGCTCGTCCGCGATGATGAGGGCCGGTTCGAGGGCCAACGCCATGGCGATCATGATCCGTTGGCGCATACCGCCGGAGAACTGGTGGGGGTACTGCCGGACGCGTTCCTTGGCAGCGGGGATACGGACGCGGTCCATCAGCTCGACGGCCTTGGCGCGGGCGTCCTTGCGGGACATCCCCCGGTGCACCTCGAACATCTCCCCCAGCTGATCCCCCACGCTCAGCACGGGGTTCAACGAGGACAGCGCGTCCTGGAAGATCATCGCCATCTGCGCGCCCCGGATCTTCCTCCGCTCCTCCTCCTTGAGCTTCAGCAGATCCTGCCCGTTGAACAGAATCTCCCCGCCACCGATCCGCCCCGGCGGCATGTCCAGAATCCCCATGATCGCCTGCGCGGTGACGGACTTCCCCGACCCCGACTCCCCCAGCACCGCCAGCGTCTCCCCCGCCTCCACCCCGTACGACACCCCGTTGACCGCCTTGGCCACCCCGTCCCTCGTACGGAACTCCACATGCAGATCACGCACTTCGAGCAACATGACTCCGACTCACCTCACTCCCGGACGGGACGGACACAGGGACAGGGCACAGGGCCCCGGGGACGGGGAGGGGCCGCCGAGGCGGAGGGGATCGGCGGGCTCGGGTTGACCGGCGGGGTTGATGAAGTTGACGGGGTTGACGGGGTTGATCAAGCCGACGGGGCCGACCGGCCCGCAGGAGCCGAGCGCACCGGCCCGTTCGGCCAGAACGCCCCTGCGGGCAACGGGGGATGAGGACGGCAGCGGTTGTCTGCGCACTCCGGGGCTTCCGATGGGGATACCGATGTGTGCGGGGAACCCGCGAAGGGCGCGCGGAGAGGGCATCCGTGAACGTGCCGCGTGAAGTCGTCACGGCTGGAGCTGCCGACCCCGCTGGTCCGGCGGAACGTGTCGGGACCACCGCCCCCGCAGGTCCCGCCCACCTCACCGACCCCACCGCGCCCCCGGCACCCCGCCCCGGCACGCCAGTACGACACCGCTGAACGCCGGGCACGCCGACGTCGTCCACCGCGTCACGCCCGGCCCCGCCGGTACCGCTGGTCCGGCGTGGCGTGCCCGCGCCACCGGCCTCCGGGGTCCGATCCGTCTCACCGGCCCCACCTCCCCCAAAACGCCGCCCCACTCCGGCACGCCGGCCCGACACCCGGCACTGCTGGATCCCCGGCCCGTCGACGTCGTCCACCACATCGCCCCCACTCACCCGCACCGCCCCACCCGTCCTCACCCCCTCACCTCAGCTTCGGATCAAGCGCATCCCGCACGGCATCGCCCAGCATGATGAACGCCAGGACGGTGATCGCGAGGGCGCCGGAGGGCCAGAGGAGGGCGTGGGGGGCGTTGCGGATGTAGGGGGAGGCGGCGGAGATGTCGATGCCCCAGGAGACGCTGGGGGGTTTCAGGCCGACGCCCAGGTAGGACAGGGTCGCTTCCAGGGCGATGTACGTGCCCAGGGCGATGGTCGCCACGACGATCACCGGGGCGACCGCGTTGGGGGTGATGTGGCGGAGCAGCATGCGGGAGTTCGAGGCGCCCAGCGCCCTCGCCGCCTGGACGTAGTCGTTCTGTTTGGCCGTGATGACCGAACCCCGGGCGATGCGGGAGATCTGGGGCCAGCCCAGCAGGACCATGAAACCGATGACCGGCCAGATCGTGTTGCTCGTGACGACCGAGAGCAGGACCAGACCCCCCAGCACCACCGGGATCGCGAAGAAGATGTCGGTGATGCGGGAGAGGATCGAGTCCCAGATGCCGCCGAAGAACCCGGCGAGTCCGCCGAGGACGCTGCCGAGGATCGCGACGCCGAGGGTGGCCAGGACGCCGACGGCGACGGACGTGCGGGCGCCGTACACGGTCCGGGTGTAGACGTCGCAGCCCTGGCCGTCGTAGCCGAAGGGATGCCCGGAGGACGAACCCTGCTGCGCCTTGCCGAGGTCGCACTTGAGGGGGGAGCCGGAGGCGATCACCGAGGGCCACAGGGAGATGAAGACGAGGAAGAGGATGACGAGCGCGGAGAGGATGAAGACGGGGTTGCGGCGCAGGTCGCGCCACGCGTCGGACCAGAGAGAGCGGGGGCGTTCCGAAGGCCCGCCCGGCTCCAGGCTGTTGCCCTCGCTGACCGCGAGGTCCATCGCCGCGCCCATCCCGGTCGCGGCGATCACGCCCTCGGGCTCCTGGGGTTCAGGCATAGCGGATCCTCGGGTCGAGTACGGCGTACAGGAGGTCGACGAGCAGGTTCGCCACCAGGAAGACCAGCACCAGCACCGTCACGAACCCGACGACGGTCTGGGTGTTCTGCCGCAGGATGCCCTGGTAGAGCTGGTACCCGACGCCGTGGATGTTGAAGATCCGCTCGGTGACGATCGCCCCGCCCATGAGCGCGCCGACGTCGGTGCCGATGAACGTGACGACGGGGATGAGTGAGTTGCGCAGGAGGTGACGCGTCACCACCCGGCGCCGGGGAAGGCCCTTCGCGATGGCCGTACGGACGTAGTCCGCACGCCGGTTCTCCGCGATGGACGTCCGCGTCAGCCGCGTGACGTACGCGAGGGACACGGACGCCAGCACCAGCCCGGGGACGAAGAGTTCACCGAACGCCGCGTCCGTGGAGACGGACGGTTTGATCCACCCCCACTCGACGCCGAGCAGCAGTTGGAGCAGCAGGCCGGTGACGAAGGTGGGGATGGAGATGACGACGAGGGTGACGAGGAGGACGGCGGTGTCGACGGGCCTGCCCCGCCGCAGGCCCGTGACGACGCCGAGGGTGATGCCGATGACGATCTCGATGAGGATCGCGACGATCGTCAGGCGGATCGTGACGGGGAACGCGGTCGACATCAGCTCGGTGACCTTCTGGCCGTTGAACGCCGTACCGAAGTCTCCGGTGAAGACGTTCCCCATGTAGGTCAGGTACTGCTGCCAGACCGGCTTGTCGAGCCCGAACTCTTTCTTGAGCTGGGCGGCCGTCGCGGGGTCGCACGCCCGCTCGCCGCACAGTCCGGCGATGGGGTCGCCCATCACGTTGACCATGAGGAAGATCAGCAGGGTGGCGCCGACGAAGACGGGGATCATCTGGAGCAGGCGCCGGACGACGTAGCGTCCCATGGCGGATCAGCCGACCTTGATCTCGTTGTAGACCGGGACGGAGAACGGGTTGAGCTTGACGTTCGAGAGGCGCTGCGAGTAGCCGGCGCTGCCGTTCTGGTACCAGAGGGGGATGGCGCCCATGTTGTCGCGCAGGACCTCCTCGGCCTTCTGGAAGTCGTCGACGGCCTTGCCGGTGTCGGTCTCGGCGTTGGCCTGGTCGACGAGCTTGTCGAAGTCCTTGTTGGACCACTGGCCGTCGTTGGAGGAGGCGTCGGTGTAGTACAGCGGCTGGAGGAAGTTCTGGATGAGCGGGTAGTCCATCTGCCAGCCGGCGCGGAAGGGGCCGCTCATCTTGTGCTGCGTGATCTGGTTGCGGAAGTCGGCGAAGGTGCCGACGGGGTTGCCGACGCACGCCTTGTCGTTGCCGAGGGCGTTGTTGATGGAGTTGCAGACGGCGTCCACCCACTGCTTGTGGGAGCCGGTGTCGGCGTTGTAGCTGATCTTGACCTGGCCGCCGGGCAGTCCGCCGCCCTCCTGGATCAGCTTCTTGGCCGCGGCGGGGTCGTATTTGCAGGCGTCGCCGCACAGGCCCGCCTTGTAGCCGCCGGTGTCGCCGAGGACCGGGGAGGTCCAGTCGGTGGCGGGGGTGCGGGTCTTCGCGAAGATCGTGTCGGTGATCTGCTGCCGGTTGATCGCCATGGAGAGGCCCTGGCGGACCTTCTCGGAGCCCGCCTTGTTCCAGTCCTTGTCGTAGAACGGGAAGGCGAGGGTCTGGATGATCCCGGCGGGGGTGTTGAGGTAGCGGTCGCCGAGGTCGCTCTTGACGTTCTTGAGCTGCGAGGCGGGGACGTCGTCGACGAGGTCGAGGTTGCCGGCCATCAGGTCGGTGTACGCCGTGTTGTTGTCGGTGTAGACCTTGAGGGTGACGCCGCTGTTCTGCGCCTTGTCGGCGCCGGGGTACTTGTCCCACTTCTTCAGGCTCATCTGGGAGCCCTTGGTGTACGAGTCGATGGTGTACGGCCCGTTGCCGACGGGCTTCTTCAGCCAGCCGGCGTGGTCGGTGTAGAAGGTCTGCGGGAGCGGGACGAACGCGTTGTACCCGAGGGTGTCGGGGAACGTGGAGAACTTCTGCGACAGCTTGATCGTGAAGGTCAGCGGGCCGGTGACCTTGAGCCCGGAGAGGGTGTCGGCGCTCTGGGCGCCGCCGTTCTCGGGGTGCGTCTTGGTGAACCCGTCGATGTAGGAGAAGAAGTACGCGTTCTTCTGGTTGTTCTTGAGGCTCGCCGCGTAGTTCCAGGCGTCCACGAAGGACTTGGCGGTGACCTTCTCGCCGTTGCTGAACGTCCAGCCGTCCTTGACGGTGACGGTGAAGTTCTGCGAGTCGGTCGTCTCGATCTTGTCGGCGAGCATGTCGTTCGCCTTGCCGGTCTCGGGGTCGTACCGCTTGAGTCCCCGGAAGGCCATGTCGAGGACCTTGCCGCCCTGCACCTCGTTGGTGTTGGCGGGTTCCAGCGGGTTCTGCGGGTCGCCCCAGGACGCGGTGAGCACGCCGCTGCCGCCGCCGCTCCCTCCGCTGTCGCCGCCGCCCCCGCCACATCCCGTCGCGACCAGAGCGACCGCCGCCGCCCCTACGACCCACTTGGCGTGCGTGGCTCCACGCATGGATGCCTCCCTCATGTACCGCACATGTCCGTTATGGGCCACTATCGGCACATATCAGACGTACGGCACATTCGGGACGTCCATTCGCGGGACGGCGGCGCCCCCCGGGACGGAGTCAGCCCGCCTTGGCCAGGCGGCTCACCGGCACCGGCGCCGGGCGGCGGACCTGCGCACCCGGCGCCCGGAAGGCCACCTGGACCGACCCGGTCGGGGAGAGGGCGATGAGGAGGCTGGCGGCCATGGCCGCGGCGAGCCGCTCCAGGAGGGGCAGCGTCGGGACGGCCCTGCCTCTTTCGAGGCGGGAGAGGGCGCCCTGGCTCATTCCGGCCTGGGCGGCGAGGCGCTCCTGCGTGAGACCGAGCTCGACGCGGCGGGCGCGGACCGCGGCGCCGAGAGGGGTGCCGAGGCAGTCCCAGCCGGTGTTTGGACGAGGGGCGTGCACGACCATGTTCTTCATCTCCCCGTGGTGACGACGCGAACGGAAACGCCGATGCCCAGGGGACACCCGCGACAGGGGTGAAGGTTCCCCACTTAAGCAACATTTGAGGTTGCCCACCGGGCGTTATGCCGACGAATGCATACCGCCCCAAGATGTGATCCAGACCACATTATTCAGCTCGAACATAGGGGCATATCACCCATTCCGCGACCAATCCCAACGCCCCCGAAGGCGCTATAGGCGTTTTGGCCACCCCCTTCGACGCCCTGTCAATCCCCGCGCGAACTCCCTTTCCGGCCAACCCGGTTGTCACCCCGGCCATCCCCCGGCCAACCTTCACCTCGCCACGGCGCCGGACATCGCGAACCGGAACCCCGCCGACGGTGAACCGCTCATCGAAAGGACCTGCATCCGTGCGGAAAATCGCCAGCTCAGTGATCGCGTCCGCCCTCCTCGCCGGCGGCGCGGTGGCCGTCTCGGCGGCGCCCGCCTCCGCCGCCTGCCCGCCCGACCCGGGCGTCCGCTACACCATCACGAACAAGTCCACCATCAGCCAGCCCACCAACCTCCACAGCGAGTGGATGTACGACAACCTGGGCGGCAACCTCACGTACAACAAGACGACGACTGCGGCGGTCAACGCCAGTGGCACCGCGACCCTCGGCACCGAGGCCGGCGTCATCTTCGCCAAGGCGAGCGCCTCCTTCTCGGTCACCGTCGGCAAGACCTGGACCAAGTCGAGCAGCTGGACCTACTCGATCCCGGCGAAGAACAAGGCCGGCAAGACCAAGGTCCGCATGACGATGTTCCACGAGTCGAAGAAGTTCCTCGCGACGAAGTACGCGTACCACTACGACGCGCGCTGCAAGTACGTCGAGAAGAAGGTCTGGGCGAAGTGGATCACCGCTCCGGTGAAGAAGGACGCCAACGTCTGGGGCCTTGAGTGGAAGTAGGCCCGACGAGGTCCTGAGGTGAGGCGACGGCCCGCCGGTGACGACACCGGCGGGCCGTCGGCGTCTCACCAGCCACGCTTCACCGGTCTGGACCTCTGTCGTCCGACAATCCGATGATCAACGCGTTTCCGCAGGCCACACGGGGTGCACGCATCGTTGACGGCGGCTTCGGCACCCTGGTACACCGTCCGACAACCGGTCCCTGTGCGAGTGGTGTGAAGCGAGGTCATGTGCGATGAACCGACCCGGACGCCTCCTGACGGCCGCGGCCCTCACCACGTCCCTCCTGCTCCCCGTAGTACCTCAGGCGCAGGCGAAGGACGGCCCCGAAGTACTCACCGTCGCCGTCGCCCAGAGCGTCGACTCCCTGAGCCCCTTCCTCGCCTACCGCCTCGTCAGCACCAGCATCCTGCGCCTGACGTACGAGTACCTGACGGACTACGACCCCGGCGACGCCCACGCGGTCCCCGGTCTGGCGACGAAGTGGACCCCCTCCCCCGACAAGCTGACCTGGACGTACACGATCCGCTCCGACGCCACCTGGTCGGACGGGAAGAAGGTCACCGCCGAGGACGCGGCCTGGACGTTCACGAAGATGATGACGGACCCCAAGGCGGCCACCGCGAACGGGAGTTACGTCACCAACTTCGCCCAGGTGACGGCGCCGACACCGACTCGACTGGTGATCAGGCTGAAGAGCCCCCAGGCGACCATGACGGCCCTGGACATGCCGATCGTGCCGAAGCACGTGTGGGAGAAGGTCGGCGACTTCTCGAAGTTCGGCAACGACAAGACGTTCCCGGTCGTCGGTGACGGCCCCTACCTCCTCGCCGACTACAAGGCCGACAGCTACGTCCGCCTCAAGGCCAACAAGAACTTCTGGCGGGGCGCCCCGAAGTTCGACGAGCTGCTCTTCAAGTACTACAAGGACGGGGACGCGGCCGTCGCCGCCCTCCAGAAGGGCGAGGTGTCCTTCGTCCCCAACCTCACCCCCGCCCAGGCGAACGCCCTCGCCGACCACGAGAACATCAAGGTGAACGACGCCCCGGGGCGCCGCTTCTACGCCCTCGCCGTCAACCCGGGCGCCCGCGCCAAGGACGGCACCCGCTTCGGCGACGGCCACCCCTCCCTCCAGGACCCGCGCGTCCGCCAGGCCCTGTTCCGGGCCGTCGACCGAAAGGCCCTGATCGACAAGGTGTTCCAGGGCCACGCCGTCGAGGGCGAGGGGTACATCCCGCCCCGGTTCGCCGACTACTTCTGGAAACCCTCGGCCGAGCAGAAACTCGCGTACGACCCAGAGCGCGCCGCTCGACTCCTCGATCAGGCGGGCTACAAGAAGAACGCGGACGGCCGCCGCCTCGGCAAGGACGGCAAGCCCATCACCTACCGCGTCCTGTGCCACGCGACCGACCCGAACGACAAGGCGGTCGGCCAGTACCTCAAGGAGTGGTGGGACAAGCTCGGCATCGGGCTGCGGCTCGACTGCCTCGACAACGTCACCGACCCGTGGCTCGCGGGCCGATACGACCTCGCCTTCGACGGCCTGTCGGTCAACCCCGACCCGGACTACGCCCTCTCCATCCACACCTGCGGCGCCCTCCCCGCGACCCCCAAGGACACCGGCTCGACCGACAACTTCATCTGCGACAAGCCGTACGACTCCCTGTACGCACGGCAGTTGGCCGAGTACGACCCGGTGCGGCGGGCCGGTCTCGTCAAGGAGATGGAGGCGCGGCTGTACGACCTGGCCTACATGAACGTCATGGCGTACCCGAACTCCGTGGAGGCCTACCGCACGGACCAGATCGCCTCGGTCGAGACGATGCCGAAGGCCGCCGGGAACATCTACGGGCAGGACGGGTACTGGAGTTGGTGGTCGGCGGTGCCGGCGGCCTCGTCCGGCACGTCGTCGTCGGGCATGTCCGCCGGGGCGGTCGCCGGGATCGCCGTCGGGGCCGTCCTGCTCGTCGGGGCCGGGGTGTTCCTCGGGCTGCGGCGGCGTGCGGGGGCGGAGGACCGGGAGTGAGCGAGGCGGTTGACACTGTCGCTGTTGCGCGAGAGGCGCGCGCCCGACGGACCTCGGACGGCTATCTCCGGTACCTGGCCGGGAAGTTGGGCGGCGCCGTCGTCTCGCTGCTGGCGGTGCTCGTCACCGGGTTCTTCCTGTTCCGGCTGATCCCGGGCGACCCGGTGAAGACGATGACCGGGGGCCGGGCGGTGTCGGCGGAGCAACTGGCGCAGTACCGCAAGGAGTTCGGGCTCGACCTGCCGGTGTGGCGGCAGTTCACGGACTACTGCGGGAAGGCGCTCACCGGTGACCTCGGGACGTCGTACCAGTTCCGCGCCCCCGTCGTCGACAAGATCACCGAGGCGCTGCCGAACACGCTGCTGCTGACGGGGACCGGGTTCGTGCTGTACACGCTGCTGGGTGTCGTCCTCGGGACGCGCTCCGCGTGGCGGCACGGCGGGTTCGGCGACCGCTTCAACACCGGGCTCGCGCTGGTGCTGTTCTCGGTGCCGTCGTTCTGGCTGGGGCTGCTGCTGATCATCGTGTTCGCGGTCGGCGCGGGACCGATCCCGGGACTCTTCCCAACTGGCGGGATGGAGACGGGCGGTGAGGAGGGGTTCGCGTATGTGCTGGACGTGGCACACCACTTGGTGCTGCCGGTGGTGACGTTCGTCGCCGTCGAGTACGGGCAGACGCTGCTCGTGACGCGGTCCGCGCTGCTCGACGAGATGGGCAGCGACTATCTGACGACCGCGCGGGCCAAGGGACTTCGGGACGCGGTGGTGCGGCGCCGGCATGCCGTGCCGAACGCGCTGCTGCCGACGGTGACTCTGGTCTTCGTCAACCTGGGGAGGACCGTCGCCGGGGTGATCCTGGTGGAGACGGTGTTCTCCTGGCCGGGGCTCGGCGGGCTCTTCTACCAGGCGCTCAGCGTGCCCGATCTGCCGCTCGTGCAGGGCCTGTTCCTGTTCTTCGCGTCGGCGGTGATCGTCATGAACACCCTCGCCGACCTCGTCTATCCGCTGCTCGACCCGAGGGTGGCCGCCCGATGACGACCCTGGCGTGGCAGCGCCGGCGCCTGAGCGCCGTCCGCTTCTGGAACACCTACCGCACGCACCGCGCGGGACTGCTCGGCCTCGCGGTGCTGGCCGCGTTCGCGCTGGTCGCCCTCACGGCTCCGCTCACGGTCGGCGCGGACGTCACCGGGGTGACCGACGCTCCCGGCCGGCCGCTGGAGAGCCCGAGCCGCGAGTTCTGGCTCGGCACCGACCGCTACGGACGTGACCTGCTGGGCCTGTTGGTCTGGGGCTCGCGGGTGTCGCTGCTCGTCGGGCTGCTCGCCGCGTTCCTGTCGGTGGCGATCGGGGCGGTCGTCGGGATCACCGCCGGGCACTTCAAGGGGGTGTACGCGACGGTCGCGATGCGGGTCACGGACTGGTTCCTGGTGCTGCCGACGCTGGTCCTCGCGATCGCCCTCCTGACCGTGATGTCCCGGTCCCTCGGGACGGTCGTCCTCGCGATCGGCGTCACCACCTGGCCGACGACGGCGCGGCTGGTGCGGGCGCAGACGCTGGCCGTCGAGTCCCGGCCGTACATCGAGCGCGCGACGGCGCTGGGGGGCGGGCACGGGCACATCATGCTCCGGCACGTCCTGCCGAACGTGCTGCCGCTGATCCTCGCGCAGACGACCCTGATGGTGTCGTCGTCGATCCTCGCGGAGGCGACCCTCGCGTTCCTCGGGCTGGGGGATCCGACTGTGGTGTCCTGGGGCGGACTTCTCCAGGAGGCCCGGGAGGCGGGGGCGGTGAGCGCGGGTGACTGGTGGTACCTGGTGCCGCCGGGGATCGCGATCGCGGGGGTGGCGCTGGCGTTCACGCTGTGCGGGCGTGCGGTGGAGACGGTGCTCAACCCGAGGCTGGGGGTGGGGCGTTGAGCGTCCTTGAGGTGCGGGATCTGCGGGTGACGTACGCGGGCGGGTTCGCGGCGGTGCGTGGCGTGGACCTCGACCTGACGGCTGGTCAGAAGCTGGGTGTGGCGGGCGAGTCGGGGTGCGGGAAGTCGACGCTGGCCCTCGCGCTGCTGCGGCTGCTGCCGCCCGGGGCGCGGGTGTCGGGGCAGGTCCTGCTGGACGGTGAGGACGTCCTGACGATGCGCTGGGGGCGGCTGCGGGCCGTCCGCTGGGCCGGTGCCTCGATCGTCTTCCAGGGCGCCATGCACTCCCTCAACCCCGTCCACCGCGTCGTCGACCAGATCGCCGAGCCGATCGTCCTGCACGGTGGGGTGACGCCGACCGCCGCTCGCCGCACGGCGGGTGAGCTGCTGGAGCAGGTGGGGCTCCCGGCCGCCCGGGGCCGTGCCTACCCGCACGAGCTCTCCGGCGGCCAGCGCCAGCGCGTCATGATCGCCATGGCGCTCGCCTGCGAGCCGGAGCTGATCGTCGCCGACGAACCGACGACCGCCCTCGACGTCATGGTCCAGGCGCAGATCCTGCGGCTCATCGAGGGGCTGGTCGCGGAGGGGGACCTCAGCCTGATCATGATCAGCCACGACCTCGCGGTCCTCGCCGACACCTGCGACCGCCTCGCGGTCATGTACGCGGGCCGGGTGGTGGAGGAGGGCCCGGCCCGCGAGGTCTTCGAGGCGGCCCGGCACCCCTACGCCCGAGCCCTGTCCTCGGCCTTCCCCCGCATCGGCGACCCCGCGGCCCGCTTCGCCCCCCGGGGCCTTCCCGGAGACCCTCCCGACCCCTCGGACCTGCCACCCGGCTGCGCGTTCCACCCCCGGTGCGAGGTGGCGCTGGAGGTGTGCGCACGGGAGGACCAGGCGTTGCGGGTGGCGGGGACGGAACGCCGGGCGGCGTGCGTGCGGGTGGAGGAGGTCCGGTGAACGACAGCCGAGAGGTTCCCCTCCTGACCGCCGACTCCCTCCACGTCACCTTCCCCGGCCGCCGGGGCGGCCCACCCGTACGTGCCGTGGACGGCGTCGAGTTGAGTGTCCGCGCCGGTGAAGTCGTCGCGCTGGTGGGCGAGTCGGGATGCGGGAAGACGACGCTTGCGCGGGCCCTGCTCGGGCTGGTCCGGCCGAGCGCCGGGCAGGTGACCTTCGCCGGTGCGCCTCTGTCGTACAACTCCCGTGCGCTCAAGGCGTATCGGCGCAGGGCGCAGCTCGTGCTCCAGGATCCGAGCGGTTCACTGAACCCCCGGCACACGGTGTACGACGCGGTGGCGGAGGGGCTGCGGATCCACGGGTTCGACGGTGACGAACCCGTGGCGGTGGCCGAGGCGTTGTCGCGGGCGGGGCTGCGGCCTCCGGAGCGTTTCCTGCTGCGCTATCCGCACGAGCTCTCCGGCGGCCAGCGTCAACGTGTCGTCATCGCGGGGGCGTTGGTGCTGGAGCCGGAGCTGCTGGTCGCGGACGAGCCGGTGGCGTCGCTGGACGCGTCCGTCCGGGGCGAGATCCTCGCGCTGCTGCTGCGCCTGCGCACGGAGTTGGGGCTCGCGGCCCTCGTCGTCACCCATGACCTCGGCCTCGCCTGGAACATCGCGGACCGGGTGGCGGTGATGTACCTCGGCCGGATCGTGGAGACGGGGACGGTGGAGGAGGTCCTGACGGCTCCTCGCCACCCGTACACCCAGGCCCTGCTGTCCGTCCTCCCCGAGGCCCCCGGCACCCCCCTCATCCTCACCGGCGAACCCCCGGACCCCTCCCACATCCCCACCGGCTGCCGCTTCCAGGCCCGCTGCCCGGTGCTGGCGAGCGGGGAGGCGGAGCGGGCCGGGGTGGCGGAGAGGTGCCGTACGGAGGATCCGGGGGTGCTGGGGGCGACTGGGGCAGGTGTGGCCTGCCACTATGCCAAGGCCGGCGCATAAAAGTAGTCAAACCGGACACGCGATAATGAGACCGTTTCATCACGCGTCCTTCACAAAGAGAGTTTGAGCGTCAACTGCTCGCCTGTGAGGATCACCCTGCGCCCCTCAACGCAGAGGGGCGCAAAAAACACGGGGAGTGTTTTCATGCACAAAATCTCGAAGGGCGCCTTGATCGCCGCGGTGTCCACCACCGCGACTCTGGGAATCTTCGCCGGCCAGGCGTCGGCGACGACGCTGCTGGGCACCACGACCACGGTGAAGGCGTCGACCAAGGCGGCGGCGTACAAGTCGCAGACGCTGAGCATCGACGCCGCCGGACAGGCCAGCTGCAAGAAGGGCAACCAGTTCACCGCGCAGGCGACCTGGTACCTGGGGAAGGTCACCAAGGACAGCGCGTACGTCGACAAGATCACGGTGGTCTACAAGGCCCCCATCGCCCGCAAGGGCGTCGACGTGGGCCGGGTCAACCTGCTGGACGGCAAGAACAAGGTCGTCTTCAACCCCGGCGCCAGGTACACCACCACGGTCATCGGCGGTAAGTCCCTGACGCAGACGTACCCGATCAAGAAGACGGTCGCGTTCAACAAGAAGACCATCCATCTCGCCCGTTACTTCGATGTGGGCATGACCAACGGCGAGGGCATGTGGTGCGGCGGCACCGCGGAGTTCCACTTCAAGCTGAAGGTCTGACACCCGACGGCCGGCTCGACTGAAAAACCGGGTCCCCGGCACCTGTTCAGGTGCCGGGGACCCGGTCGTGTGTCAGCGGGACGCGTCACGCGGCGTGGACGACGTCCTTCTCCTCCGCGAAGTGGCACGCCGACTCGTGGGCCGCCGGAGTGTCCGCGCCCTGGAAGCGCTCGGGGATCGCCAGCAGCGGCACTTCCTCGGCGCACTTGTCCTGCGCCTTCCAGCAGCGCGTGCGGAAGCGGCAGCCGGAGGGCGGGTTGGCCGGGGACGGCACGTCGCCGGAGAGGATGATCCGCTCGCGGTGCTCACGGGCGCCGGGGTCGGGCACGGGGACCGCCGACAGCAGCGCCTGGGTGTAGGGGTGCGTCGGGTGGTCGTAGATCTGCTCGTCGGTGCCGATCTCGGCGAGCTTGCCGAGGTACATGACGCCGACGCGGTCCGAGATGTGCCGGACGATCGACAGGTCGTGCGCGATGAAGATGTAGGACAGGTTGAACTCGTCCTGGAGCTTCTCCATCAGGTTGATGACCTGGGCCTGGACGGAGACGTCGAGGGCCGACACCGGCTCGTCGCAGATGATGATCTCGGGGTTGAGCGCCAGGCCGCGGGCGATGCCGATGCGCTGGCGCTGTCCGCCGGAGAACTGGTGCGGGTACCGGTTGATGTACTCCGGGTTCAGGCCGACGACGTCCAGCAGGTCCTGGACGCGCTTGCGCCGGTCGCCCTTGGGGGCCACCTCGGGGTGGATCTCGTACGGCTCGCCGATGATGTCGCCGACCGTCATCCGGGGGTTGAGCGAGGTGTACGGGTCCTGGAACACCATCTGGATGTTGCGGCGGACCGCCTTCAGCGCGCGCCCGGACAGCTTGGTGATGTCCTGGCCCTTGTAGAAGACCTCGCCCGCCGTCGCCGTCTCCAGGCTCATCAGGAGCTTGGCCACCGTCGACTTGCCGCAGCCGGACTCGCCCACGATGCCCAGGGTCTCGCCCTGGTACAGGTCGAAGGAGACGCCGTCGACGGCCTTGACCGCGCCGACCTGCTTCTTGAACAGGATCCCCTGGGTGAGCGGGAAGTGCTTCTGGAGGTTCCGGACCTGGAGGATCGGCTCCCCCCGTTCGACCGGCGCCTCGATGGCGCTGACCGCCGCGTCCTCGGAGACCGCCTCGACGACCTCCACCTCGGAGACGTTCGGTGTGGCGTCCTGAGGCTCGTCGTTCTTGCTGAGCTCAGCCATGGATCGTCTCCTTCCAGAAGTGGCACGCCGAGGCGCGGCCGACGAGTTCGGTGCCGTCCTGCTCGGTGACCGGCAGCAGCGCCGGCACCTTCTCCCGGCAGACGTCCTCGGCCTTGGGGCAGCGCGGGTTGAAGGCGCAGCCGGTGGGGATGCGCAGCAGGTTGGGCGGCAGGCCCTTGATCGCGTAGAGCTCCTGGCCCTTCTGGTCCAGACGCGGGATCGAGTCCAGCAGACCCCGGGTGTAGGGGTGCGCCGGACGCTTGTACAGCTCGTGGACGGGGGCCCGCTCCACGATCCGGCCCGCGTACATCACCGCGAT
The DNA here is from genome assembly GCF_054880855.1 of Streptomyces sp. S6. Taxonomy (NCBI): domain Bacteria; kingdom Bacillati; phylum Actinomycetota; class Actinomycetes; order Kitasatosporales; family Streptomycetaceae; genus Streptomyces; species Streptomyces sp. S6. The sequence continues at coordinate 20,684 of NZ_JBTYMC010000058.1, forward strand.
CTTGTCGGCGACGTCGGCGACGACTCCGAGGTCGTGGGTGATGAGGATGAGGCCCATGTTGTACTCGCGCTGAAGCTCCGCGAGCAGGTCCATGACCTGGGCCTGGACGGTCACGTCGAGGGCCGTGGTGGGCTCGTCGGCGATGATCAGGTCCGGTTCCAGGGCGAGCGCCATGGCGATCATGATGCGCTGGCGCATACCGCCCGAGAACTGGTGCGGGTAGTCGCTGACGCGGGCGGCGGCGGCCGGGATCTTCACCCGGTCCATCAGCTCGACCGCCTTGGCCTTGGCCTCCTTCTTGGAGAGGCCCTGGTGGACGCGGAACATCTCGCCGAGCTGGTAGCCGACGGAGAGCACCGGGTTCAGCGAGCTGAGGGCGTCCTGGAAGATCATGGCGATCTTGCTGCCGCGGATCTTGCGCCGCTCGTCGCCGGACATCTTCAGCATGTCCTGGCCGCGGAAGAGGATCTCGCCCTGCGGGATGCGTGCCGGGGGCATGTCGAGGATGCCCATGATGGCCTGCGCGGTCACGGACTTGCCGGACCCGGACTCGCCGAGGACGGCGAGGGTCTCGCCGGCGCTGACGTCGTAGTTGACTCCGTTGACGGCCTTGACGAGGCCCTCGCGAGTCTTGAACTCGACGTGCAGGTCCCGGACTTCGAGCAGCGGGCCGTCGTAGGCGTCGCCCGCGGACGCGGGAGTTGTCTCTTCGATGATGGTCACGTACGCCTCCCTCAGCGCAGCTTCGGGTCGAGGGCGTCGCGGACCGCGTCGCCGAGCATGATGAACGCGAGCACGGTGAGGCTCAGCATGGCACTGGGGAAGAACAGCACGTGCGGCGCGGTCCGGATGACCTGCTGGCCGGACGAGATGTCGTTGCCCCAGGAGACGGTGCTGGGCGGCAGCCCGATACCGAGGTAGGACAGGGTCGCCTCGGTGGCGATGTAGCCGCCGAGCGCGATGGTCGAGACGACGATCACGGGGGCGACCGCGTTCGGCAGGATGTGCCGCAGCAGAATCCGCCAGGTGCCGGCGCCGAGGGCGCGGGCGGCGTGCACGAAGTCCTGCTCCTTGACCGTGATCACCGAGCCGCGCATGACGCGCGCGATCTGCGTCCAGCCGAGGAAGACCAGGGCCGCCACGACGGACCAGACGGTCCGGTCGGTGAAGGCGTTGAGGACGACGATCGAGCCGAGCAGCAGCGGCAGGCCGAAGAACACGTCGGTGATCCGGGACAGCAGGGTGTCGACCCAGCCGCCGTAGTAGCCGGCGATCATGCCGACCAGGCTGCCGCTGATGGCGACACCGAACGTGGTGGCCACGCCGACGATGATCGAGGCCTGGGCGCCGTAGACGACGCGGGAGTAGATGCTGCGGCCCTGGCCGTCGTAGCCGAACCAGTCGTCCTGGAAGACGTGCGAGTAGCTCGGCCCGGTCAGGTAGTGGTGGGCGAGGTCCGCGTACTTCGGGTCGACGGAGGTGAACAGCCCGGGGGCCGCGGCCATCAGCACGAGCAGCAGGATCAGCACCCCGGAGATCACGAAGACCGGGTTGCGGCGCAGGTCGTGCCAGGCGTCGGACCACAGGCTGCGCGGCTTGTCCTGGGCGGGGTTCGCGGCCGGCGCGGCGGCCACGGCGTCCTCGGGGACGCTGGGGGTCTTGACGGCCTCAGGCATAGCGAATCCTCGGGTCCAGAACGGCGTAGAGCAGGTCGACGACGAGGCTGGAGAGCAGGTAGATGATCACCAGAATGGTGACGAAGCCCACCACCGTGGTGTTGTCGGACTGGTTGATCGACCGGTACAGCTCGTTACCGATGCCGTGCACGTTGAAGATGCCCTCGGTGACGATGGCGCCGCCCATCAGGGCGCCGAGGTCGGTGCCGAGGAAGGTGACGACGGGGATCAGCGAGTTGCGCATCAGGTGCACGCCGATGACGCGCCTGCGGGGCAGGCCCTTGGCGACGGCGGTACGGATGTAGTCGGCGCGCATGTTCTCGGCGATGGAGGTCCGGCTGAGCCGGGCCACGTACGCGAAGGACAGCGAGCCCAGGACGACACCCGGCAGGATCAGCTGCGTGATGTCGTTGGAGTCCTGGACCGTGGGTGTCACCCAGCCGAGATTGTTGCCGAACACGGTCTGGAAGATGAAGCCGAGGACAAAGATCGGGATGGAGATCAGCAGCAGCGTGACCACCAGCACCACCTTGTCGGCGATCTTGCCTCGGTTGAGACCGCTGGCGAGACCGAGGCTGAGGCCGACGACGATCTCGATGGCGAACGCGACCGCGGCGAGCCGGATCGTCACGGGGAAGGCGTCGGACATGACGTCCACGACCTTGCGCCCGGTCACGAAGCTGGTGCCGAAGTCTCCCTGGAGCACGTTGGAGATGTAGTGCCCGTACTGCGCGAGGATCGGCCGGTCGAACCAGTACTCGTGCCGCAGACGCGCGATCGCCACCGGATCGGCAGGTCTGTCGCCCCACAGGGCCCGGACGGGGTCACCGGGCAGTGAATACACCATCAGAAAGATGAGCAGGGTGGTCCCGAAGAACACCGGGATCATCTGGAGCAGTCGCCGCGCGACGTAGCGCCCCATCGTGCCTCCATTGTCAGCCGCTGCGACGCCGCCCCTCTCGGGTCGCGGGGCGGCGGCGCTTACGAACGGTTGGCGCCCGCGGGGTACGCGGGCGCCTGGGTTGATCGACCGTCTGCGGCCTTTACTTCTTGAAGACCTCGACGTCCCCGAAGACCGGCTTGCCGAAGCTGTCGTACGACACGTTCTTGACGTTCTGCGAGTAGCCCGCGTTCGTCTTGTAGAACCAGAGCGGGATCGCCGGCATGTCCTTGTACAGGACCGCCTCGGCGTCCTGGTACAGCTTCACGGAGTCGGCCAGCGTGGGGGCCTTGTCGGCCTTGGCCGAGAGGTCGTCGAACTCCTTGTTGGAGTAGCCGCCCTCGTTGCCCGCGGCGGTGGTGCCGTACAGGTCCTTGAGGAAGTTGGCGTTCATCGGGTAGTCCTGCACCCAGCCGGACCGGTACAGGCTCTGGACCTGCTTCTTGGTGCGGACGTCGAGGACCGTCTTGAAGTCGGCCTTGACGTCGCCGTCGCACTTGACGCCGGTGTTCTGGGTGATGTTGGCGCACACGGCCGTCACCCATTCCTTGTGGCCGCCGTCGCCGTTGTACAGGATCGAGATGGTGGCGTTGGCGCCACCCGACTCCTGGACCAGCTGCTTGGCCTTGGCCGGGTTGAAGGTGCACGCCTCACCACAGGCACCGGCCTTGTAGCCCTCGACGCCGGGGGCGACGAAACTGTCCGCGGGGGCACGCGAACCCGCCAGCACCGTCTTGGTGATGGTGTTGCGGTCGATGGCCATGGACAGGCCCTGGATGAACTTGGCGTGGTCCTTCAGGCCCTTGATCGCCGGCGCGTACTCGGCGACCGCGACGGTCTGGATCGCGTTCTGCGGGGCGTCGACGGCGCGCTTGCCGAGGTCCTGGTGGTACTTCGCCATGGCGGACGGCGCGACCTGGTCGAGGACGTCCAGGTTGTTCGAGACGGCGTCCTGGTACGCGGCCTCGGAGGTCGTGTAGAACTTGAAGTCGATGCCGCCGTTCTTGGGCTTGGGGCCCGCGTACTTGGCGTACGTCTTCGTCTGGAAGTCCTTGTTGTGGTTCCACTTGACGAACTGGTAGGCGCCGTTGCCGATCGGCTCCTGGCCGTACTTCTTCGGGTTGGTGAAGAAGACCTTGGGCAGCGGGTAGAACGCGCTGTAGCCCAGCTTGTAGGTCCAGTACGGCGCCGGGTTGGCCAGCTCCACCTTGATGGTGTAGTCGTCCGGCGTGGTCAGACCGGACATCTTGTCGGTCTTCGGGTCGCCCTTCTCCGGGTGGACATCGGCGTAGCCCTTGATGTCCGAGAACCAGGAGGCGTTCTGCTGGGCGTTCTTCGAGTCGGCGCCCCAGTTCCAGGCGTCGACGAAGGAGTGCGCGGTGACGGCCTCGCCGTTGTGGAAGGTCCAGCCCTTCTTGACCTTGATGGTGTAGTGGCTGGCGTCGTCCTGCGTGATCGACTCGGCGACGAGGTTCACGAGCTTGCCGGTCTTGGCGTCGTAGTCGGCGAGCCCGCTGAAGAGGGCGTCGGTGATACGGCCGCCGCCCGTCTCCATGACGTTGGCCGGCTGGATCGGGTGCTGCGGCTCACTGCTCTGGTAGCTGAAGATCCCGTTGGGGTCGACCGTCTTCGAGCTGTCCGAGCCGCTGTCGTTCCCACCACCACAGGCGGTCGCTCCCAGCGCCACTACCGCAGCTATCGCCACCCACTTGGCGCTCCTGGCACCGCGCATGGGTTCCTCCTCATGAGTCTTGAATGTTCACCGCAATTTCGGGCGCGCGACTGTCTGTCGATACCTGAAACCGACAGAGAGTGAGTCGCCCCCATGTGCTCGACCGCCGCCGTCCGCCCTGAAAGCGTGACCCTTTGATCCGAGCTCTACGCGCCTAACTATCTGCCATGCGGACTGGCCGAACCACACCGATAAGGTCTCGGTTCGATCACACCTGGCGTGTACTTCTTCCAAAATCCGGACAAACGGTTTGCAGAAAGATCCCTGCGAAACGGACTTGTTACACATCTATCGAGGGTGAGTGTCCGCATTCCGGACACTTGGGGGAGAAAAAGGGGTTGCGGGAAACGCCACCGCATGCATGGGGCGACGCGGTCGAGTCACGCGGAACGCCCCCACCCCCAGCAGGTTAATAGGGAAAGACGCCCAGGTGCGGCCCTCAGGTCAGGTTGAAGGGTTTTCCCTACGTGCCTCTTGCGCTCACTCTCTTCACGCGGCCCCCACGGAGCACACACGAGCCGGGCCTCCCGCGCGCTGCGGGAGGCCCGGCTCGGTCGGACGGTGACGGCTCAGCCGTGCTTGGCGCGGCTCGCGGCGCGGGCGCGCTCACGGCCGTCCAGGTTCACCTTGCGGATACGCACGGCCTCCGGGGTGACCTCCACGCACTCGTCGTCGCGGCAGAACTCCAGGGACTGCTCCAGGGAGAGCTTGCGCGGCGGGACGATCGCCTCGAACGAGTCGGCCGACGAGGACCGCATGTTCGTGAGCTTCTTCTCCTTGGTGATGTTGACGTCCATGTCGTCGGAGCGGGAGTTCTCGCCGACGATCATGCCCTCGTACACCTCGGTGCCCGGGTCCGTGAACAGGACGCCGCGCTCCTGGAGGTTCGTCATCGCGAACGCGGTGACGGCGCCGGCGCGGTCGGCGACCAGGGAGCCGTTGTTGCGGGTCGTCAGGACACCGAACCAGGGCTCGTGGCCCTCGTGGATGGAGTGGCCGATGCCCGTGCCGCGGGTCTGCGTGAGGAACTCGGTCCGGAAGCCGATCAGACCGCGCGACGGCACCACGAACTCCATGCGCACCCAGCCGGAGCCGTGGTTCGACATGTTGTCCATGCGGCCCTTGCGGACACCCATGAGCTGCGTGACCGCGCCCATGTGCTCCTCGGGGACGTCGATCGTCATGCGCTCGACGGGCTCGTACGTCTTGCCGTCGACCTGCTTCGTGACGACCTGCGGCTTGCCGATGGTCAGCTCGAAGCCCTCGCGGCGCATCTGCTCGACCAGGATGGCGAGCGCCAGCTCACCACGGCCCTGGACCTCCCAGGCGTCCGGCCGCTCGGTGTCGATTACGCGCAGCGAGACGTTACCGATCAGCTCGCGGTCCAGGCGGTCCTTGACCTGGCGGGCGGTGACCTTGCGGTCCTTGACGGCCGCCTTGTTGTCGGCGCCCTTGCCGGTGCCGCCCCGGCCGACCAGCGGCGAGGTGTTGGTGCCGATGGTCATCGAGATGGCCGGCTCGTCGACCGTGATGAGCGGCAGCGCGATCGGGTTCTCGGTGTCGGCGAGGGTCTCGCCGATCATGATGTCCGCGATACCGGCGACGGCGCAGATGTCGCCCGGACCGGCCACCTCGGCGGGCTTGCGGGTGAGCGCCTCGGTCATCAGCAGCTCGGTGATGCGGACGTTCGACATGGTGCCGTCACGCTTGATCCAGGTGACGGTCTGGCCCTTGCGCAGCTCGCCCTGCTCGACGCGCAGCAGCGCGATACGGCCGAGGAAGTTGTCCGCGTCGAGGTTCGTGACGTGCGCCTGGAGGGGGGCCTCCGGGTCGTACGCCGGGGCCGGGACGTGCGACAGGATCGTGGAGAAGAAGGGCTCCAGGTTGTCGCTGTCCGCCGGGACCGTGCCGTTCTCCGGCTTGGTCAGCGAGGCGACGCCGTCCCGGGCGCAGGCGTAGACGATCGGGAACTCGATCTGGTCCTCGTCCGCGTCGAGGTCGAGGAAGAGGTCGTAGGTCTCGTTGACGACCTCGTCGATCCGGGAGTCCGGGCGGTCCGTCTTGTTGATGCACAGGATGACGGGCAGGCGCTGCTGGAGCGCCTTGCGCAGGACGAACCGGGTCTGCGGGAGGGGGCCCTCGGAGGCGTCGACCAGCAGGACGACCGCGTCCACCATCGACAGACCGCGCTCGACCTCGCCACCGAAGTCGGCGTGGCCCGGGGTGTCGATGATGTTGATGGTGATGACGTCGCCGCCATCCTTGGGGTGGTACTTCACCGCCGTGTTCTTGGCCAGGATCGTGATGCCCTTCTCACGCTCCAGGTCGTTCGAGTCCATCATGCGGTCGTCGAGCGACTCGGCGGCGTGCGCCGCGAAGGCACCGGCCTGCTTCAGCATGGCGTCGACGAGGGTCGTCTTGCCGTGGTCGACGTGGGCGACGATGGCGACGTTTCGGATGTCGTGACGTGTTGCGGACACGGCCATGGTGCGGCGTACTCCCGGAGTGTGAGGAAGGCCTGCGACACAGACCCTGCCGGGCTTGACATGCCACGGCCTTACCCTATTTTACGGCCCTCGCGGAGGAGTGGCTCGCGGAGGGTCAGGACGACCGCAGCGCGGCGTCATTCGGCTTGCAGCTCCGCTGGGCCGCGAGGCGTCTGAAAGCGTCGGCGTCGAGAGGCTTGTCACACTGGAAGACCCCACCGACGGAGTCCGTCCAGCTCTGGGCCTGTCCCTGGACGACACTGCCGTCGGCACAGGTGTAGCGGAAGTTCCCCCGTACCTCGACGACTCCCTCGTAGCTGACGAAGGTCCCGGCGGCGTTGGGGGTGATGGAGGTGCCGTCCAGGGCGACAGGGTGGTTGCCGACCTCCGTGAACAGGTAGCCGCCACCGTCGTCCTCGGCCAAGGTGCGCGCGGTGGAGTCGATCTCCCCGGTCTTCTTGCCGAGCGAGAACAGGATCTCGGCGGAGGGCAGCGCGGGTCCCTGGGCGGTGACGGAGATCTGCGGGGTGAAGACGCGTCGCTCAGGCAGTTCCAGCTTCTGGCTCTTGTCGATCAGTTCGCCGCTGACCTCAACGGCCGCGGAGACCCCCGTCAGCCGATCGGTCCGCTGGATTCCCGACCAGGTGTACGTCCCGTCCTTGCACGCCTGTGCGGTCGGTACAGGGCTCAGGCTGGGCGTTTCGCCGTCGGGGGCCGTCGCCCGGTCGTCGTCGGAACCCCCGGTGCAGGCCGTCAGGCCCACGGCCGCCAGGACCGCCAGAACCGCAAGACCGCGCATGTGTGTTTCCCCGTTCCCCTGTGTGCAACAGCCGTCGCGCTCGCGGGTGTTGACCCGCGAGCGCGATGATCCGATCACACTACCGGCACGGCAGGCACTCTCCGCGATCAGCCCGTCGGCGACGGTGAGGCCTTCGCGCCCTTCTTCAGGAAGCCCATGTCCTCGAAGACCGGCGTCTGGAAGCCGAAGGCGCCCGCGTTCGCCAGGTTCTTGCGGGCGGCCGTCAGCTGGGGGCGCTGGTAGAGGGGGATGGAGCCGGCGGCGGCCCAGATGCGGGAGTCGGCCTTGCGCAGCAGGGAGCGGGACTCGTCGGCGTCGAGGGTGGAGATCGCCTGGTCGAAGAGCTGGTCGACCTGGTCGGTGCCGACGCGCGTGTAGTTCTGCTCGACGCTGAGGGAGCCGTCGGCCGCAGGTACCGGCTTGGAGTAGATCGGCCGCGCGTCGGTCGCGGGGAACGCGGACGCCGGCCAGGAGTAGAGGGCGAGGTCGTACTGGCCGGAGGCGATGTGGTCCTTGAAGTAGGACTCGTCCGGGACCTTCGTGACCTCGGTGCGGACACCGACCTTCAGCAGCATGCGGGAGATCCGGTCGGCGACGACCCGCAGGGCCTCCGATCCGGGTCCGGAGGGGACGACGAAGCGCAGGGTGAGCGCCTTGCCGTCCTTGGCGAGGGGACCGGCCGCACCGCCGGGCGCGGGGGTGCCCTTCGGTGCGTACGCGCCGGGCGCTCCCCCCTGTTTCGCGTACTGCTTGCCGTCCTGCGCGCGAGCCGAGGCGTCGGACGACGGCGCTCTGTCGCCGCTCTTGTCGTCGCCGACGATGTACGTCCCGTCGTCGCCGCCCTCCGACTCGGTGTCCTTGGCGCGCTGCGGCCCCGCGCCCTTCTCGCCGGGCTTCTTCTCGACGACCGGTCCCCCGGCCACCCACCCGGCGTCCGAGAGGAGCGCCTGGGCCTCGGCGGTGTCCTGGTCGCCGAGGGCGCCGCTGCCGTCGGCGTAGGCGTCCTGGCCGGAGAGGGCGAGGTGGGAGCCGACGGGGGCGACGGGCAGGCCGAGGGGGCGCAGGACGGCGTCGGCGAGTTCGGTGCGGTCGAGGGCGCGGGCGACGGCGCGGCGGACGCGTTCGTCGGCGAGGGGGCCGCTCTCGCCGTTCATGGCGAGCTGTGTGTACGCGGGCTCCAGGGACTTGCGGACCTCGAAGCCCTGGAGGTTGGTCTGCTGCTTCTCCCAGGCGGCGATGGCCTTGCGGAGCTTCTTGCCGGCGCGCGCCTTGCGTTCGGCGCCCTCTTCCTCGTACTCGTCGCTCTCCGCCTTCGCGGCGGCGGACGCCTGGGCCATCGCCGTGCGCAGGGCCTTCGCGGCGGTCCGGCCGCTGCCCGCGCCGGAGAGGGGGCCG
>NZ_JBTYMC010000059.1:0-29671 GCF_054880855.1 Streptomyces sp. S6
CCGGCGGCGGCGTGCACGAGGAGGGTCTCGCCGGCCTCCAGACGGGCCCGGCGGTGCAGGCCGAACCACCCGGTCTGGTAGGCGATGGACAGGGCGGCGGCCTCCGCGTCGTCCAGGGAGTCCGGGGCGGGCAGGAGGCCGGCGGGGTCGACGACGGCGTACTCGGCGAGGGCGCCGTGCGGCAGGACGGGGTTGCCGATCACCCGGCGGCCGTCCTCGGTCTCACCGCACAGCTCGACGCCGGGGGTGAAGGGCAGCGGCGGCCTGACCTGGTACTGGCCCCGGGCCATCAGGACGTCCGGGAAGTTGAGGCTGACGGCGCGCACCTTCAGCAGGGTCTGGCCGGCGCCCGGCGTGGGCGGCGCCACCTCCACGAGCCGCATCACCTCGCTCGGCTCGCCGTTCTCGTGCACTTGCCATGCCTGCATGGGGGGCCTCCACGGGGGACTGCTCTGTCTGACCGGGGTCGGTTCGCATACTAAGCGGTCGCTTGCCGGGAGGGAACACTTACTCCCCGTCGGCCGCCCGCACCCGCTTGGGCCGCGCCCGCACATGCATCCGCTCCCCCTGCGGCCCGAACAGGCTCAGGAACTCCACCGGACCCTCCCCCGTCGACCCGAACCAGTGCGGCGTCCGCGTGTCGAACTCCGCCGCCTCCCCCGCCGTCAGCACGACGTCGTGCTCCCCCAGCACCAGCCGCAGCTTCCCGGAGAGCACGTACAGCCACTCGTACCCGTCGTGCGTCCGGGGCTCCGGCTCCTCGGAGCGCTTCGGCTCGACCGCCTTGTACGCCTGGACCCCGCCCGGCTGCCGGGTCAGCGGGTAGAACGTCCGCCCACCCCGCACGACCGGCTTCGCCCGCACCCGGGGGTCCCCCACCGGCGGCGCCCCCACCAGCTCGTCCAGCGGCACCTGGTGCGCCTGCGCGATCGGCAGCAGCAGCTCCAGCGACGGTCTCCGCAGCCCCGACTCCAGCCGCGACAGCGTACTGACGGAGATCCCGGTCACCTCGGACAGCCCGGCCAGCGTCACCTGCCGCTCCTTGCGGATCCGGCGCAGCCGGGGCCCCACTTCGGCGAGAACGTCCTCGGTACCCATGCCCCGCATTGCAGTTTCGGCAACCGGGATTGTCAACCCAGCCCGACGACACCCCGCCCGCCGGGATGTGCTCCCGCCACCCCCGTAGCACCATGGCCCTATGCTCCTGGCCCGTCTCGCCGAGGTCTCCCGGGAGGTCACCGCCGCCTCGGCCCGCTCCCGCAAGACCGCGCTGCTCGCGGACCTGTTCCGCGAGACGGCCCCGGACGACGTCCCCGTCGTGATCCCCTACCTCGCGGGCCGCCTCCCGCAGGGCCGGCTCGGCGTCGGCTGGAAGCTCCTCGGCCGGACGACCGACCCCGCACCGTCCCCGACGCTCACCGTCCTCGGCACGGACGCCCGCCTCACCGCCCTCGGCGCGGTGAAGGGCACCGGCTCGCAGGCCGAACGGGCCCGGCTGCTCACGGAGTTGATGCGGGAGGCCACCGCCGGCGAACAGCGCTTCCTGCTGGGCCTGTTGAGCGGCGAGGTGCGCCAGGGCGCCCTGGACGCGATCGCCGTGGAGGCTCTCGCGCAGGCAACTCAGGCTCCACCCGCGGATGTTCGCCGCGCGGTGATGCTGGCGGGTTCCCTGCAACCGGTCGCCCAGGCTCTCCTGACCCAAGGCCCCCCGGCCCTCGGCGACTTCCGACTCACCGTCGGCCGCCCGGTGTTCCCCATGCTGGCCCACACCGCCGCCTCCACGGAGGAGGCCCTCGCCAAGCTCGGCCCCTGCGCGGTCGAGGAGAAGCTCGACGGCGTCCGCGTGCAGCTCCACCGCGACGCCTCCGAGGTCCACGTCTACACCCGCACCCTCGACGACATCACCGACCGGGTCCCCGAACTCACGGACCTCGCCCGCGAGTTGAAGGCCACCACCTTCATCCTGGACGGCGAGCTCCTCGCGCTCGACCAGCAGACCGGCCGCCCCCTCCCCTTCCAGGACACGGCGGGCCGGGTCGGCTCTCGGGCCGACGTCACGAAGGCCGCCGAGACCACCCCCCTCTCCGCCGTCTTCTTCGACGTCCTCGGCGTGGACGGCCGTGACCTCCTCGACCTCCCCTACAGCGACCGGCACGCGGAGCTGGCCCGTCTGGTCCCCGAGCCGACGCGGGTGCGCCGCGAGGTCGTGAGCGAACCCGCCCCGGCCGCCGAGTTCCTCGCGAAGACCCTGGCCAGGGGCCACGAGGGCGTCGTCCTCAAAGCGCTGGACGCGCCCTACAGCGCGGGCCGCCGGGGTGCCTCCTGGCTGAAGGTGAAGCCGGTGCACACCCTCGACCTGGTGGTGCTCGCCGTGGAGCGCGGGCACGGACGCCGTACCGGCAAGCTCTCCAACCTGCACCTGGGCGCCCGCACGGCGGACGGCGGTTTCGCGATGCTGGGCAAGACGTTCAAGGGGATGACGGACGCGATGCTGACCTGGCAGACGCAGCGGCTCGGAGCGCTGGCCACCGAGGACGACGGGTGGGTCGTCACCGTGCGGCCCGAACTCGTCGTCGAGATCGCCTACGACGGGCTCCAGCGGTCCTCCCGCTATCCGGCGGGGGTCACGCTGCGGTTCGCGCGGGTCGTGCGGTACCGGGAGGACAAGCGGGCCGAGGAGGCGGACAGCGTGGAGACGGTGCTCGCCGCGCATCCGGAGGTACGGCCGTGAGGAAGCGGAGTGCCGGGCTGCTGCTGTTCCGGCGGCGGGAGGGGCGTACGGAGGTGCTGCTCGGGCACATGGGCGGGCCGTTGTTCGCCGGGAAGGACGCGGGGGCGTGGACGGTGCCCAAAGGGGAGTACGGGCCCGAGGAGGCGGCGTGGGACGCGGCGCGGCGGGAGTTTCGGGAGGAGCTGGGGATCGAGGCGCCGGACGGGGAGGCGATCGCGCTCGGGGAGGTCACGCAGGCCGGGGGGAAGGTCGTCACCGTGTGGGCGGTCGAGGCGGAGCTCGATCCGGCGGGGTTCGTGCCGGGGACGTTCCGGATGGAGTGGCCGCCCCGGTCGGGGCGGGTCCAGGAGTTTCCCGAGCTGGACCGGATCGCCTGGCTCGGGCTCGCCGAGGCGCGCGGTCTCGTCGTCGCGGCCCAGAGCACGTTCCTCGACCGGCTGGCGGAGCACGCGCCTCCGGAAGGAGGCCGGCCATGACGTGGTCGGTCCACCGAACCGCGAGTTCCGCAACATCACAACTGTTTGGCACGGTCTGTGACGGTTGCACGGTTACGATCGCTGCGTGAACCGCGAAGTGACTCTCCCCCTGATCGTCGACGAACGCGGCGATCTCCAGGTGGCCGCAGCCGACGTCAGCAAGTTGCTCCGCACCCTCGGCGGGCGCTGGCTCCACCTCGTCGAGGCCGGTGCCTGCGGCTGGGACGAGGAGACGGTCGCCGAGCTGACCATCGAGCTGGCGAAACTCGCCGACCGCATCGACGTCGCGTGCATCGCGCACAGCAGCGGACGCACGCCGTAGCCGCACACCTGGAATCGCCGGCGCCGCCGCGCCTCTGCGTCACCCGTGCCGCGTCCATGCCCTGCCTATGCCTCGCCTGTGTCTCGCCTGTGTCTCGTCCGTGCCGCTTCCGTGTCGCTGGAACGGAGTAGTCCCGCGCGAGATCGGGGGAGGGCCGGGTGATCGTGGGGACACCACCCTCTCTGGTGACCCCGGTCCCCCGGACGGCGAAAGCAGGCTGGTTCATGGCGACTTTGTGCAGGCCCTCCGTGTCGGTGCCCGAGCATGTGATCACGATGGAGGAGACGCTGGAGCTGGCGCGTGAGCGGCACGCGGACCACCCCGACCTGCCGCTCGCGCTGCGGCTCATCGAGAACACGGGGGTCAGGACGCGGCACATCGTGCAGCCGATCGAGGAGACCCTGAAACATCCGGGGTTCGAGGAGCGCAACCGCGTCTACGTCGCCGAGGCGAAGGCCCGGGTACCCGCCGTGGTGCAGCGGGCACTGGACGACGCGGAGCTGCTGACCTCCGACATCGACGTGATCCTGTACGTGTCGTGCACGGGGTTCATGATGCCGTCGCTGACGGCGTGGCTGATCAACGAGATGGACTTCGACCCCACCACCCGCCAGATACCCATAGCCCAGCTGGGCTGCGCGGCCGGCGGGGCGGCGATCAACCGGGCGCACGACTTCTGCACGGCCTACCCCCGCGCCAACGCGCTCATCGTGGCCTGCGAGTTCTGCTCGCTCTGCTACCAGCCCACCGACCTCGCGATCGGCTCCCTGCTGTCCAACGGCCTCTTCGGCGACGGCATCGCGGCGGCCGTCGTGCGCGGCCGGGGCGGCGAGGGCATCGAGCTGGAGCGCAACGGCTCGTACCTGATCCCGAAGACCGAGGAGTGGATCATGTACGACGTCCGCGCGACCGGCTTCCACTTCCTGCTCGACAAACGGGTCCCGGCGACGATGGAACCCCTCGCCCCGGCCCTCCAGGAGCTGGCCGGCACGCACGGCTGGGACGCCGCCGACCTGGACTTCTACATCGTCCACGCGGGCGGCCCGCGCATCCTCGACGACCTGAGCAAGTTCCTCCAGGTCGACCCGCACGCCTTCCGCTTCAGCCGCGCCACGCTCACCGAGTACGGCAACATCGCGAGCGCCGTCGTCCTGGACGCGCTGCGCCGCCTGTTCGACGAGGGCGGCGCCCCCGACCGGGCGCGTGGCCTGCTCGCCGGGTTCGGGCCCGGCATCACCGCCGAGATGGCGCTCGGGAGGTGGAGCCGCGCATGACCGAGGAGACGATCACCCAGACGGTACGGCAGTGGCCCGCGCTCGACCTCCAGGGCACCGAATTCGACCCCGTCCTGCGGGAGTTGATGGCCGAGGGCCCGGTGACCCGGATCCAGCTCCCGAACGGCGAGGGCTGGGCCTGGCTGGTGACCAGGATGGACGACACGCGGATGGTCGTCAGCGATCCCCGGTTCAGCCGCGAGGCCGTCATGGACCGGCCGGTGACCCGGCTCGCCCCGCACTTCATCCCGGAGCGCGGCGCGGTCGGCTTCCTCGACCCGCCGGACCACACCCGGCTGCGGCGCTCGGTGGCCGCCGCGTTCACCATGCGGGGCGTCGAGCGGATCCGGGAGCGATCCCGGCTGCTGCTGGACGAGTTGGTCGACGAACTGCTCGCCGCCGGACCGCCGGCCGACCTCTCGGCGGCCGTACTGATGCCGTTCCCCATCGCCGTCATCTGCGAGCTGATGGGGGTGCCCGCCGCCGACCGGCACGTCATGCACACCTGGACGCAGCTCATCCTCTCCTCCTCGCACGGCAAGGAGGTCAGCGAGAAGGCCAAGGCCGAGATGGGGGCGTACTTCGCGGATCTGATCGGCCTGCGGGAGAGTTCCGCCGGGGAGGACGTCGCATCGCTGCTGGGTGCGGCCGTCGGGGAGCGGGACATGACGCTGGACGAGGCTGTCGGGCTCGCGGTGCTGCTCCAGATCGGTGGTGAGGCCGTCACCAACAACAGCGGCCAGATGTTCCATCTCCTGCTGACGCGGCCGGACTTGGTGGAGGCGCTGCGTGCGGAGCCGGTGATCCGGCCCCGGGCCATCGACGAACTCCTGCGCTGGATCCCGCACCGCAACTCCGTCGGCCTCTCGCGGATCGCGACCGAGGACGTCGAGATCAGGGGGGTGCGGATCCGGGCGGGGGACGCGGTCTACGTGTCGTACCTCGCGGCGAACCGGGACCCCTCGGTGTTCCCCGACCCCGACACCATCGACTTCTCCCGCTCCCCCAATCCGCACGTCGCGTTCGGGTTCGGGCCGCACTTCTGTCCCGGGAACATGCTGGCCCGGCTGGAGGAGGAGCTGCTCCTCGACGCGGTCCTGGACCGGCTGCCGGGGCTGCGGCTCGCGGTGCCCGCAGATCAAGTCCCCTTCAAGAAGGGCGCGTTGATCCGTGGTCCCGAGTCGCTGCCGGTGATCTGGTGACGGCCCCCGAAGGCCTCCTCGTCCCGCCGGGGCACGGGCGTGTCGTCCAGACCCCGGCCCAGCGGGTGACGTTCAAGGTGACCGGCGCGCACTCCCAGGTGGCGTCCACGTTCGAGGTGGAGGTGCCGCCGGGGTTCGACGTCGGGGCCCATGTCCACACCCGCAGCGAGGAGTTGTTCTACGTCCTGGAGGGCGAGCTGGACGTCCTCGCCTTCGAGCCGCGCATCCGCACACCCGACAACTGGCAGCGCTGGGAGTCCAGTTCGGGCAGCCGCGTGGTCCGCGCGACGCCGGGTACGGTCATCGTCGTCCCACCGGGCTGCCCCCACGCCTTCGCGAATCCGACGGACTCCCCCGCGAAGATGTTCTTCCAGGCGTCCCCGCCGCCGGATCATGAGCGGTACTTCGAGGAGCTGCTGGAGATTCTGGGGGGCGGAGGGGCGCCGGATCAGGGGGCGATCGAGGAGCTGAGGGGGAGGTACGACATAGAGCAACTCACCCCGCTCCGGCACAGGTGAGGCTTTTAGGGGCGCGGGGAACTGCGCGACCAGCCACAGCGAACCCGCACCCGGCCTCAACGAATAGCCACCCCGGACAGAGTCCGAGCAATCACCAGCTTCTGGATTTCGCTCGTGCCCTCAAAAATCGTGTAGATCGCGGCATCCCGGTGCATCCGCTCCACGGGGTACTCCCGGGTGTAGCCGTTGCCGCCGAGTATCTGGATCGCCTGCCCAGTCACCTTCTTCGCCGTCTCGCTCGCGAACAGCTTCGACATGGAGCCCTCGGCTGCGGTGAACGGCTTGCCGTTGATGGCCATCCACGACGCGCGCCACACCAACAGCCGCGCAGCGTCGATCTGCGTGCGCATTTCCGCGAGTTGGAAGGCGATGCCCTGGTTGTCGATGATCGGGCGCCCGAACTGCTCACGCGTCTTGGCGTAGTCGAGGGCGACCTCGTACGCGGCGCGGGCGGTACCGACAGCCATGGCACCTACTGCGGGCCGCGAAGCTTCAAACGTGGCCATCGCCGCGTTCTTCACCCGGTCCCCGCTCTTCGCCTTCTCCCGGGCGCGAGCCAGCCGCTGGTCCAGCTTCTCCTTGCCGCCGAGGAGGCAGGAGCCGGGGACGCGGACGTTGTCGAGGACGACCTCGGCGGTGTGGGAGGCGCGGATGCCGTGCTTCTTGAACTTCTGCCCCTGGGACAGCCCTTCGGTGCCCGGCGGGACGATGAAGGAGGCGTGGCCCTTGGAGCCGAGGTCGGGGTCGACGACCGCGACGACGACGTGGACGTTGGCGATACCGCCGTTGGTCGCCCAGGTCTTGGTGCCGTTGAGCACCCACTCGTCCTTGGCCTGGTCGTACACGGCACGCGTGCGCATGGAGGCGACGTCGGAGCCGGCGTCGGGCTCGGAGGAGCAGAACGCGGCGACCTTCACGTCGTTGACGTCGCCGTACATCTGGGGGATCCAGGTGCCGATCTGTTCCTCGGTGCCGTTGGCGAGGACGCCGACGGCGGCGAGGCCGGTGCCGACGATGGACAGGGCGATGCCCGCGTCACCCCAGAACAGCTCCTCCATGGCCATGGGGATGCCGAGGCCGGTGGTGTCGAAGTACTGCTGGGCGTAGAAGTCCAGGGAGTAGATGCCGACCTTGGCGGCTTCCTGGATGACCGGCCAGGGGGTTTCCTCGCGCTCGTCCCACTCCGCGGCGGCGGGGCGGATGACGTCCGCGGCGAAGCCGTGGAGCCAGTCGCGGACCTCTTTCTGCTCGTCGTTGAGCTCCATGGTGAACTCGGCCATGACTCCTCCAGCGCGGCGGTGCACAATGCATGTTACTAGCGGTAACTCCAGTGTGTTACCCGCCAGTAGGAAAAGTCAACTCCGTGCGAACGTCCTGGCGAGTGTTATTTTGCGCAGGCGTGACCGAAACACCACAGGGGAGCGAAATGGACACCACACAGCGGACCGAGCAGCAGAGGTCTGCTGACCGTCGGCGACGCGAACTGCTGGAGGCCGCGGACCGGGTGGTGCTGCGGGACGGGCCGCAGGCGTCGATGAACGCGATCGCCGCGGAGGCGGGGATCACGAAGCCGATCCTGTACCGGCACTTCGGGGACAAGGGCGGGCTGTACGCGGCGCTGGCCATGCGGCACACGGATGCGTTGCTGGCTTCGCTGCGGGCGGCGTTGGACGCCCCGGCGGAGCGGCGTGAGCGGGTCGAGGCGACCCTCGACACGTACCTCGCGGCGATCGAGGCGCGGCCTCAGGTGTACCGGTTCCTGATGCATCCCGCGGAGTCGTCCGGTGGGGATCAGGGCTTCGATGTCGGGCGGCACTCCGCGCCGCTGCTGAAGCGGATGGGGGAGGAACTGGCCCAGGTCATCGAGGAGCGGCTGGATCTGGGGCCGGAGGGGCAGCGGGTGGCTCGGGTGTGGGGGCATGGGATCGTCGGGATGATGCATGCGGCCGGGGACTGGTGGCTGGGGGAACGGCCTTGTGAGCGGGCTGAGTTGGTGCGGTGTCTGGCGGATCTGTTGTGGGGGCGGCTGGCGGCGGCGGGAGACCGGGTCGGGGGGCCTGGGTTCTGAGCGTTGCGGGGTGCGGGTTGGCTGCGGCTGGTCGCGCCCATGAAGACCTCAGTTGCCCTTGCTCCAAGGGGCTCGGCTCGCCTGCTTCAGCAGTTTCCTGCGCCGACGTCCCTCCACCCGCTCCGCGTACGTCTTCCCCTCCAAGTGGTCCATCTCATGCTGGAGGCACCTCGCGAAGAACCCCGTCCCATGGACCGTGACCTGCTCCCCCGTCACCGTGTAACCCTCGACGGTCGTCTCGTCGTAGCGTTCCGTCCCCGCCTCCAGGCCCGGTAGGGACAGGCAGCCTTCGGGGCCCCGGAGCACCACCCCGTCGACGCTCACCAGGCGGGGGTTGACCAAGTGGCCCCGGTGTTGGACGTCCTCGTCGTCGGGGCAGTCGTAGACGAAGACGCGCAGAGACTCGCCGATCTGGTTCGCCGCGAGGCCCACCCCCTCGGCGGCGTACATCGTGGCGAACATGTCCTCGACGAGGGCGGCGAGTTCGGGGGTGAAGGCGGGGACCTCTGTGCAGGGGGTGTGAAGAGGCGGGGAGCCGAGCAGGGTGAGGGGGCGGACTCGCCCGCGCGTGCCCGGGATGGAGCGGTGCGGCATAGCGGTAAGGGTACGGTCTTGTGACACGCGCATGTCGATCGGCCGTGAGGCGGTGGCGGGATTCGGGAGTGCGAATGGATCTCGATAGGCTGGCCACACACCACGTTGTCGTCAGGCAGAGGCGCGGCGCGTACGAAGGAGGATCGAGGACTGATGGCAGGCAACTCGGACCCGCTCACGCCGCGGGCCAAGATCGCCGTGACCGCGGGCAAAGCGGTCGCGGCGGCGTCCCGGGCCGCCGGCCGCGGCAGCGGTTCGGTGATCGGCGGAAAGGTCGCCCTGAAGCTGGACCCCGACCTCCTCGCCCGGCTCGCGCAGAACCTGGACGTCGTCCTCGTCTCGGCCACCAACGGCAAGACCACCACGACCCGGCTGATCGCGGAGGCGCTGCGCGCGGCGGGCCCCGTCGTCTCCAACGCCCTCGGCGCGAACATGCCCGCGGGCATCACCTCGGCGCTGGCGGGCGGTTCGGACTCCCGGTACGGCGTGATCGAGGTCGACGAGAAGTACCTCGCGGGGGTCGCCCGCGACACCGCCCCGAAGTGCATCGCGCTGCTCAACCTCTCGCGTGACCAGCTCGACCGCGCCGCCGAGACCCGCATGATGGCGGAGGCGTGGCGCGAGGGGCTGGCCGGCTCGAAGGCCGTCGTCGTCGCCAACGCGGACGACCCGCTGGTCGTGTGGGCCGCGTCGTCCTCGCACAGCGTGGTCTGGGTCGCGGCGGGACAGATGTGGAAGGACGACGCCTGGTCGTGCCCGTCCTGCGGCGGCGTCCTCCAGTGGCCCGGCGACGACTGGTACTGCGCGGAGTGCGGTTTCCGCCGTCCGCAGCCGAGTTGGGCCCTGTCCGGTGACCATGTCATCGACCCGCACGGCTCCGCGTGGCCGATCCACCTCCAGCTCCCGGGCCGTGCCAACAAGGCGAACGCCGCGTCCTCGGCTGCCGTCGCCGCCGTGTTCGGGGTGCCGCCGCAGGTCGCGCTGGAGCGGATGTACCAGGTGCAGGCGGTCGCCGGCCGGTACGACGTCGTCCAGTTCCAGGGCCGTGACCTGCGGCTGCTGCTGGCGAAGAACCCGGCGGGCTGGCTGGAGACGTTCAGCCTGATCGATCCTGCACCGGCGCCGGTGATCCTCTCGGTGAACGCGCGCGGCGCCGACGGCACGGACACCTCCTGGCTGTGGGACGTCGACTACACGCGGCTGACCGGGCACCCGATCTGTGTGATCGGTGACCGCAAGCTCGACCTGGCGGTCCGGCTTGAGGTGGCGAACCAGCACTTCCAGGTGTTCGACTCCGCCGACCAGGCCGTCGCGGCGTGTCCGCCCGGCCGGATCGAGGTCATCGCCAACTACACCGCGTTCCAGGACCTGCGCCGCCGCGTCGGCAACTGAGGGGATTCAAGGCAGTGAGCGACAACCAACTGCGGGTCGTCTGGGTCTACCCCGACCTGCTGAGCACGTACGGCGACCAGGGCAACGTCCTCGTCGTCGAGCGGCGGGCGCGGCAGCGCGGTCTGGACGTGGCGCGGCTCGACGTCCGCAGCGACCAGCCGATCCCGACGTCCGGTGACATCTACCTGATCGGCGGCGGTGAGGACCGTCCGCAGCGGCTCGCGGCGGAGCGGCTGATCCGGGACGGGCACCTGTACCAGGCCGTCAACAACGGCGCGATCGTGTTCGCGGTGTGTGCCGGGTACCAGATCCTGGGCCACGAGTTCATCAACGACCAGGGCCAGCGTCAGCCGGGCCTGGGGCTGCTCGACGTGACGACCACGCGCGGCGAGGGCGAGCGGTGCGTCGGTGACGTCCTCGCGGACATCGACCCCAGGCTCGGGCTGCCGCAGCTCACCGGGTTCGAGAACCACCAGGGCATCACGCATCTCGGCCCGACGGCGCGTCCGTTCGCCCGGGTCCAGATGGGCAAGGGCAACGGCACCGGTGACGGCACCGAGGGCGCGTACAGCGACACCGTGTTCGGCACGTACATGCACGGTCCGGTCCTCGCGCGCAACCCGCTGATCGGCGACCTGCTGCTGAAGCTGGCGCTGGATGTGAACGCGCTGCCGCCGTGCGACGACCACTGGTACGAGGCGCTGCGCAACGAGCGGATCGCGTCGGCCCAGCAGCCTGCCTGACCTGTGTGTTCACCTGCTTTTCGGGGCACCGTCAACAGCCCGTCTGACGGTGCCCCCGCGCAGGTGAGCGGGCGCGTCCAGCAGGCGGACGCGTCCTTCGGTGCGGCCCCCTCCTGCCGTTAGGGTGGCGGGGAATCGAGCCGGACGACGCGGTCCGGCCCTGGCCCACGTGAAGAAGGTTGCTCGGGCTATGCGCATTGGTGTCCTCACGTCCGGCGGTGACTGTCCCGGTCTGAACGCCGTCATCCGGTCCGTCGTGCACCGTGCCGTCGTCGACCACGGCGACGAGGTCATCGGTTTCCGGGACGGCTGGAAGGGCCTCCTGGAGTGCGACTACCTCAAACTCGACCTCGACGCGGTCGCGGGCATCCTCGCGCGCGGCGGCACGATCCTCGGTTCCTCCCGCGTCCAGCCCTCCCATCTGCGGGACGGTGTGCAGCGGGCCAAGGGGCACGTCGAGGAGCTGGGGCTCGACGCGATCATCCCGATCGGCGGTGAGGGGACCCTCAAGGCGGCGCGGCTGATGTCCGACGCCGGGCTGCCCGTCGTCGGCGTGCCGAAGACCATCGACAACGACATCGCCGTCACCGACGTCACGTTCGGGTTCGACACGGCCGTCGGGGTCGCCACCGAGGCGCTCGACCGGCTGAAGACCACCGCCGAGTCGCATCAGCGGGTGCTCGTCGTCGAGGTCATGGGGCGGCACACCGGCTGGATAGCGCTCCAGTCCGGGATGGCGGCCGGGGCGCACGCCATCGTCGTCCCCGAGCGGCCCTTCGACATCGACGAGCTGACCCGGCGGGTCGGGGAGCGGTTCGAGGCGGGCAAGCGGTTCGCGATCGTCGTCGCGGCGGAGGGGGCGAAGCCGAAGGCCGGGTCCATGGCGTTCGACGAGGGCGGCAAGGACGTCTACGGGCACGAGCGGTTCGCCGGGATCGCCCGGCAGCTCTCCGTGGAGCTGGAGTCGCGGCTCGGGAAGGAGGCGCGGCCGGTGATCCTCGGGCACGTGCAGCGGGGCGGGACGCCGACCGCGTACGACCGGGTGCTGGCAACGCGGTTCGGGTGGCATGCGGTGGAGGCCGTGCACCGCGGGGAGTTCGGGAAGATGACCGCGCTGCGGGGCACCGACATCGAGATGGTGTCGCTGGCGGAGGCGGTGGAGACGCTGAAGACGGTGCCGCAGGAGCGGTTCGAGGAAGCGGAGTGCGTTCTCTGAGCTGAGGGCTTCGAGGCGCTGCCCCCGGTGACGGTCGTCGCCGGGGGCAGTCCTACTCTTGTGGGTGCATATCCCCCACTCTCTTGGAGCCGCTCTTATGGATCACGGCGGGCACGGCATGACGATGGATCTGCCGCCGTTCACGCTGGGGCGGGGGCTGGAATGGTCCGCCGACCCGTTCTTCCTGGTCGCGTGCCTGCTGGGGCTCGGGCTGTACGGGTGGGGGGTGGTGCGGCTGCGGCGGCGCGGGGACTCGTGGTCGTGGGCGCGGACGGTGTCGTACGTCCTCGGGGTGCTGACCGTCGCGCTCGTGATGTGCACCCGGCTGAACGACTACGGGATGGTCATGTTCAGCGTGCACATGGTGCAGCACATGGTCATCAGCATGGTCTCGCCGATCCTCGTGCTGCTCGGGGCGCCGATGACGCTGGCGCTGCGCGCGCTGCCGGTCGCCGGGAAGGGCCACAAGGGGCCGCGTGAGCTGCTGCTCGCGCTGCTGCACAGCCGGTACATGAAGGTGATCACGCACGCCGCGTTCACGATCCCCCTGTTCATCGCCTCGCTGTACGCGCTGTACTTCACGCCGCTGTTCGACACGCTGATGGGGTC
Source organism: Streptomyces sp. S6 (assembly GCF_054880855.1). Taxonomy (NCBI): domain Bacteria; kingdom Bacillati; phylum Actinomycetota; class Actinomycetes; order Kitasatosporales; family Streptomycetaceae; genus Streptomyces; species Streptomyces sp. S6. The sequence goes on from NZ_JBTYMC010000059.1 coordinate 13,146, forward strand.
GAAGGCGGGGCACGTCGGGATGATGGTGCACTTCTTCGCCGTCGGCATGGTGTTCTTCTGGCCGATCATCGGCGTCGACCCCGGCCCGAACCGCCCCGGCTATCTGATGCGGATGCTGGAGCTGTTCGCGGGGATGCCGTTCCACGCGTTCTTCGGGATCGCGCTGATGATGGGGTCGACCCCGATGGTGAAGACGTTCGCCGATCCGCCCGCCTCCCTCGGTGTCGACGCCCTCTCCGACCAGAGCGCGGCCGGCGGCATCGCGTGGGCGTTCAGCGAGGTCCCCTCGGTGATCGTCCTGATCGCTCTGCTCTTCCAGTGGTACGGCTCCGAACAGCGCCAGGCCAAGCGCAAGGACCGGGCCGCCGACCGGGACGGCGACAAGGAGCTGGAGGCGTACAACGCCTATCTCGCGTCCCTGAACTCACATTCGCGCTGACCTCAGGGCACCATGGGGGGTGGACACGCCCAGCGGGGGCGGCCCTGAGGAGGGTGTCGCGATGGCCGGTTCCACGGACAGTTCCACCAGGACCATGGGGGTGGTCACCCTCGGCGGACTCGTCGCGGTGACGGCCTACACGGTCGCGCTCGGCAGCAACGGCTGGCTGTGGTTCGGCTGGGTGGTGCTGGGGTTGATCACTCTGGCGCTGGTCGCGCTGCGCCGGACCTGAGAGTCACTGGGGTGCCAGCCGGGCGGCCGAATGGACGCCCGGCTGGTACTTCGGGAGGCGCGTGGTGATCTTCATGCCGGCGCCGGGGGCCGTCTCGATGACGAGGCCGTAGTCGTCGCCGTAGACCTGGCGGAGACGGTCGTCGACGTTGGAGAGGCCGATGCCGCCCGACGGGCTGACGGCGCCCGCGAGGATACGGCGCAGGAGGTCCGGGTCCATGCCGGCGCCGTCGTCCTCGATGACGACGGTGGCCTCGGCGCCGGTGTCCTGGGCGGTGATCCTGATGTGGCATTTGTCGGCCTTGCCTTCCAGGCCGTGCTTGACCGCGTTCTCGACGAGCGGTTGCAGGCACAGGAAGGGCAGGGTGACCGGGAGGACCTCCGGGGCGATCTGGAGGGTGACGGCGAGGCGGTCGCCGAAGCGGGCCCTCACCAGGGCCAAGTAGTGGTCGATGGCGTGGAGTTCGTCCGCGAGGGTGGTGAAGTCGCCCTTCCTTCGGAACGAGTAGCGGGTGAAGTCGGCGAACTCCAGGAGCAGTTCGCGGGCCCGCTCGGGGTCGGTGCGCACGAACGAGGCGATCACCGCGAGGGAGTTGAAGATGAAGTGCGGGGAGATCTGGGCGCGCAACGCCTTGATCTCCGCCTCGATCAGGCGGGTCCGGGAGTCGTCGAGGTCGGCGAGTTCGAGCTGGACGGAGACCCAGCGGGCGACCTCGGCGGCGGCGCGGACGAGGACGGCGGACTCACGCGGGGCGCATGCCACGAGGGCGCCGTGCACGCGCTCGTCCACGGTCAGCGGGGCGACGACGGCCCACCCGACCGGACACTCCGGCACCTCACAGCTCAGCCGGAACGCCTCCCCCCTTCCCGTCTCCACCGCCTCACCGAGCCGCTCCATGATCTCCGCGCGGTGATGCGACCCCACCCCGTCCCACGCCAGCACGCTCTTCTCGTCGGTGAGGCACAGCGCGTCCGTCCCGAGCAGCGACCTCAGCCTCCTCGCCGACTTCCGCGCGGAGTCCTCGGTGAGCCCCGCCCGCAACGCGGGCGCCGCGAGGGACGCGGTGTGCAGCGTCTGGAACGTCGCGTGCTCCACCGGCGTCCCCAGCCCACCGAGCGCCTCCGGCCGGGCCGTCCGCCTCCCCAGCCAGAAGCCTCCGGCGAGCAGGGGGAGTGCGGCGACCAGCAGGCCGGCGAGGAAACCGCTCATGAGCCGGGCTCCGGGGGGTGGGGGGTGTGCGTGGCAGTGGGTTCGGGGGGTGAGGGGTCGGGTGGGTGGGGGCCGGACGGCAGGGCCGCCGCCTCTGCGAGGCGGGACCGAGAACCTTCACAGGAGGACAGGGTGCCGGGGTCCGGCAGGAAGGCGCCGTGCGGTGAGGCGGTGGACTCGGGGTGGAGCTTCTCCCGCGTCGGCGGGGTCTGCTGGGCGGGGACACGGTCGTGCTGTGGTCCCACGGTTCCCGGCTCCGGGTGGGACGGCAGCGGGTCGGCTGCGGGGCGCGGCGACTGCACGGGTACCCGGTCCTGCGGGCGGGCGGTGCCCGGGACGGCCGTGTCGCCACGCGGCGCCGGAGCACACGGGGACCCGTCCACCGGCTCCGCCTTCTGTCCCGGCCCTTCCGCGCCGAGTCTCGCTCCCCGCTCCCGTTCTCCGGCTTCCGGCCCCACCCCGTAAGAAGCCCCTGTCCCCCGCCCCTCCGCCAGTTCCTCCGGCAGATGGAACCGCGCCAGAATCGCCGCCGTCCCCGGAGGAACCCGGCCGGGAGTCGCCAGGGAGATGAGGATCATCGTGAGGAAGCCGAGGGGGACGGACCACAGGGCGGGCCAGGCCAGCAGGGCGTGGAGGGTGCCCTGCACCGGGAGGCCCGCCATGGTCGTCGTCACCGCGATGAACGCCGCGCCGCCGCCGACCAGCATGCCCGCCGCCGCGCCCGGTGGGGTCAGGCGGCGCCACCAGATGCCGAGGACCAGGAGGGGGCAGAAGGAGGATGCGGAGACGGCGAAGGCGAGGCCGACCGCGTCGGCGACGGGGAGGCCGCCCACCAGGAGGCTCGCGGCGAGGGGGGCCGCCATCGCCAGGGCCGTCCCCAGGCGGAAGTGGCGTACGCCGCGCGCGGGCAGGACGTCCTGCGTGAGGACGCCCGCCACCGCCATCGTCAGCCCGGAGGCCGTCGACAGGAACGCCGCGAACGCGCCGCCGGCGACCAGCGCGCCCAGCAGATCCCCGCCGAGTCCCCCGACGATCCGGTCCGGCAGCAGCAGCACCGCCGCGTCGGCGTCGCCGGTGAGGGCGAGTTCGGGGGCGTAGAGGCGGCCGAGGGCGCCGTACAGCGGGGGCAGGAGGTAGAACGCGCCGACGAGCGCCAGCACCGTCACCGTCGTCCGCCGCGCGGCGACCCCGTGGGGGCTGGTGTAGAAGCGGACGACGACGTGCGGGAGGCCCATGGTGCCGAGGAAGGTCGCGAGGATGAGGCCGTAGGTGGCGTACAGGGGGCGTTCCGTGCGGCCCGCCGCGAGCGACGTCGACATGCCGCCGGTGTCGCCCCGGGTGGCGGTGGGGACGTCCGCGCCCTGCGGGAAGACCATCCTGGTGCCGCGCTCCACTCGGTGGGTGCCCATCGTCAGGCTCACCTCCGTGCCGGTGTACCGGCGGCCGTCCACCCTTCCGGTCACCTTCACGGTCAGTGGGCTCGCGAGGTTCAGATCGAGGGTCGCGTCGATCCGGACGGCCCGCTGCTCACGGAAGGCCGCCGGTTCGTCGAAGGCGTGTCCCGGCCCCCCGTCGCCGTGCCAGGCGAGCGCGAGGAACAGCGCGGGGACCAGGAGCGCGGTGAGTTTCAGCCAGTACTGGAACGCCTGCACGAAGGTGATGCTGCGCATACCGCCCGCCGCGACGGTCGCGGTGACGACGACGGCGACGACGACCCCGCCGAGCCAGCCGGGCGCCCCGGTGAGGACCGTCAACGTCAGCCCGGCGCCCTGGAGTTGGGGCAGCAGGTACAGCCAGCCGACGCCGACGACGAACGTCCCCGCGAGCCGCCGTACCGTCCGCGACGCGAGCCGCGCCTCCGCGAAGTCGGGCAGCGTGTAGGCGCCGGAGCGGCGCAGCGGGGCGGCGACGAACAGCAGCAGCACCAGGTATCCGGCGGTGTAGCCGACCGGGTACCAGAGCATGTCGGGACCCTGCACGAGGACCAGTCCCGCGATGCCGAGGAACGACGCGGCGGACAGGTACTCCCCGCTGATCGCGGCGGCGTTCAGGCGGGGTCCGACGGTCCGGGAGGCGACGTAGAAGTCGGACGTCGTCCGCGATATCCGCAGCCCGAACGCGCCGACGAGGACGGTCGCCACGACGACGAGCGCGACGGCCGGGATCGCGTACGAGGGGTTCATCGGTCCTCGGCGTTCATTTGTCCCCGTTCATTTGTCCTCGACCAGCCGCACGAAGTCCCGCTCGTTGCGTTCGGCGCGGCGGACGTACCAGCCGGCCAGCAGCACCAGCGGGACGTACAGCCCGAACCCGAGGACCAGCCAGGTCATGCGGCGGGCGCCGGGCAGGGAGGCGAAGAGGAGGGGCAGCGGGCCGACGAGGAGGGCGAGGACGGCGAACACGGTGAGCGCGGCGCGGAGTTGGGAGCGCATGAGGGAGCGGACGTAGGTGTGGCCGAGGGTGGTCTGTTCGTCGATCTCGGTGCGCGGCCGGTAGGCACCGGAGGGCCGCCTCGTGCGGCGGGGTGGTCCGGTGACGGTGACACGGCGCTCGGCGGGGTCCTGGGTGGGCACCTGTCAGAGTCTCCTCGTCGGCGGCGGGCCGTGTCGTGTCTTCACGTTCTCCTCATCAGCAGGTCCCGCAGTTCACGCGCGTGCCGTCGGCTGACCTGGAGTTCCTCGGCCCCGACGAGGACGCTCACCGTACCGGCGTCCAGGCGCAGTTCCCGTATGTGGCGCAGGGCGACCAGATGACGGCGGTGGATCCGCACGAAGCCCCGGGCCCGCCAGCGCTCCTCCAGGGTGGACAGGGGGATGCGGACGAGGTGGCTGCCCTGGCCGGTGTGCAGGCGGGCGTAGTCGCCCTGGGCCTCGACGTGGGTGATGTCGTCGACGGCGACGAAGCGGGTGACGCCGCCGAGTTCGACGGGGAGGTGGTCGGGGTCGGGTTCGTGGACGGGGATGTGCGGGGCGGCGCCGCGCAGTTCGGCCGCCCTGCGCACCGCCTCCGCGAGGCGTTCCTTGCGGACCGGCTTGAGGACGTAGTCGACGGCCTTGAGGTCGAACGCCTGGACGGCGAAGTCCTCGTGGGCGGTGACGAACACGATCAGCGGGGGCCGCGCGAAGCCGGTCAGCAGCCGGGCGAGGTCCAGCCCGTCCAGCCCCGGCATCTGGATGTCCAGGAACACCACGTCGATCGCCTCGGGCCCGCCGGGCCCCGACTCCAGCGCCCGGTTGATCCGCCGCAGCGCCTCGGTCGCGTCCCCGGCACCCTCGACACTGCCGATACGCGGGTCGGCGTTCAGCAGGTACAGCAGCTCCTCCAGGGAGGGGCGTTCGTCGTCGACGGCGAGGGCTCGCAGCATGAATGGGGAGTGTAGGGGGGAACGCGGCTTGTGCACACGTGCCGGGCATCCGCGTACCTGCTGGATACAGTGCGCGCATGAACTCTGGCGCGGCCCCCTTCGACGAGCTGGACCGGAAGATCGTCACGGCGTTGATGGCGAACGCGCGGTCCAGTTTCGCCGAGATCGGGGCGGCGGTGGGGCTGTCGGCGACGGCGGTGAAGCGGCGGGTGGACCGGCTGCGGGAGACCGGGGTGATCACGGGGTTCACGGCGACGGTGAAGCCGTCCGCGCTGGGCTGGCGCACGGAGGCGTACGTGGAGGTGTACTGCGAGGGCGCCGCGCCCCCTCGGCGGCTCGCGGAGGTGGTGCGCAACCATCCGGAGATCACGGCGGCGATGACGGTGACGGGCGGGGCGGACGCGCTGCTGCACGTGCGGGCGCGGGACGTGGAGCACTTCGAGGAGGTGCTGGAGCGGATCAGGACCGAGCCGTTCATCCGGAAGACGATCAGCGTGATGGTGCTGTCCCACCTGCTGCCGGAGGCACCGGAGGCGGGGGCCAGCGGGCCCGCACCAGACGTGCGTGAAGACGCTTGAACACGCACCATTCGTGCGCGGACACGCAGCGTCGGTTCCTTGTCGAGCGTGCCGGTGAATTCTTACCGTTGATCACGTCCGGTAGATCTCACTGGAAAAGCGGAGGAAACCCTCTGTGTCCGACTCCCGTGTGCCGCGCTCCCGGCGGTTCCTCGTCTGTGAACCCCGGCACTTCGCCGTGCAGTACGCGATCAATCCCTGGATGCATCCCGACACCCCCGTCGACGTCGATCTCGCGCAGGAGCAGTGGCAGTCGCTGATCCGCGCGTACCGCTCCCACGGCCACACCGTGGACACCGTCGAACCCGCCCCCGGTCTGCCCGACATGGTGTTCGCCGCGAACTCGGCGGTCGTCGTGGACGGCCGGGTCCTCGGCGCCCTCTTCCACGCGCCCGAGCGGCGCCCGGAGTCCGTCCACTACGACACCTGGTTCAAGGCCGCCGGATACGACGTGCGCCGTCCCGAGCACGTCGTCGAGGGCGAGGGCGACCTCGTCTGGACGGGCCGCTATCTGCTGGCCGGGACGGGTTTCCGCACGACGCGGGAGGCGCACCGGGAGGCGCAGGAGTTCTTCGGCCGGCCGGTGATCGCGCTGACGCTGACCGACCCGTACTTCTACCACCTGGACACCGCGCTGTTCGTGCTGGACGACACCAACATCGTCTATTTCCCGGAGGCGTTCTCGCCGGGCAGCCGCGAGGTGCTGGCGGCCCTGTACCCGGACGCGGTCCTCGCGACCCGGGACGACGCGCTGGCCTTCGGCCTGAACTCCGTCTCCGACGGCCGGCACGTCTTCATCGCCCCGCGCGCCGAGGCGCTGGCCGCGCGACTCGCCGACCACGGCTATGTCCCCGTCCCCGTCGACCTCTCCGAGCTCCACAAGGCCGGCGGTGGCATCAAGTGCTGCACCCAGGAGATCCGCTGATGACGATGGTGTCCGAACCGCGTACCTCTGCCGACCTGATCCGGGCCGAGGAGCCCGTCCTCGCGCACAACTACCATCCGCTGCCCGTGGTGGTCGCCCGCGCGGAGGGCGCCTGGGTGGAGGACGTCGACGGCCGCCGCTACCTGGACCTGCTGGCCGGTTACTCCGCCCTCAACTTCGGCCACCGCCACCCCGCGTTGATCGAGGCGGCCCACCAGCAGCTCGACCGCCTCACCCTCACCTCCCGCGCCTTCCACAACGACCGTCTGGCCGAATTCGCCGAACGCCTGGTGAAGTTGACCGGCTACGACATGATGCTCCCGATGAACACGGGCGCCGAGGCCGTCGAGAGCGGCATCAAACTCGCCCGCAAGTGGGCGTACGACGTGAAGGGCGTCCCCGACGGCGAGGCGACCATCGTCGTCGCCGCCGACAACTTTCACGGCCGCACCACGACGATCGTCAGCTTCTCCACGGACGACACGGCCCGCGCCGGCTTCGGCCCCTTCACCCCGGGTTTCCGGATCGTCCCGTACAACGACCTCGCCGCGCTGGAGGCGGCGATCGACGAGACGACGGCGGCGGTGCTGATCGAGCCCATCCAGGGTGAGGCGGGTGTCCTCATCCCGGACGACGGATACCTCACCGGCGTACGGGAGTTGACCCGGCGCCTGGGCTGCCTCTTCATCGCGGACGAGATCCAGTCGGGGCTCGGCCGCACCGGGCACACCCTGGCCGTCCGGCACGAGGACGTCGTCCCCGACGCGGTGTTGCTGGGCAAGGCGCTCGGCGGCGGCATCGTCCCCGTCTCGGCGGTCGTCGGGCGGCGGGAGGTGCTGGGGGTGCTGCGTCCCGGTGAGCACGGCTCCACGTTCGGCGGCAATCCGCTCGCGGCGGCGGTGGGGACGGCGGTGGTCGAGCTGCTGGAGACCGGTGAATTCCAGCGCCGGGCGGCGGAGTTGGGGGCGGTGCTGCGTGCGGAGCTGACCGGTCTGGTGGGCCGTGGAGTCGTCGGGTTCCGGGCGCGGGGGCTGTGGGCGGGCGTCGATGTGGATCCGGCTCTCGGCAGCGGGCGGGAGATCAGTGAGCGGCTGATGCGAGAGGGCGTCCTCGTGAAGGACACGCACGGCTCGACGATCCGGATCGCTCCACCGCTGTGCGTCACGGAGGAGGAACTGCGGTCGGCGACCGGGGCGTTGGGGAGGGTGCTCGGCTGATCGCGGGCGGGGTGGGGCGACGTTCGGACGGCTCCGGCGGGGTCCGTTCCCGAAATCGCCCGCCCCGCCTACACTGACCCCACTTTGTGTACCGGTTGACCTGCCGGAACGTCGGGGCGAGGAGCGGGCCTTGTTCTATCGGCTGTTGAAGCATGTGCTGCTGGGTCCGCTGTTGAAGTTGCTGTTCCGGCCCCGGATCGAGGGTCTTGAGCATGTGCCGCAGGACGGGGCGGCGATCGTCGCGGGAAACCATCTGTCGTTCTCCGACCACTTCCTGATGCCGGCGGTGCTCAAGCGGCGGATCACGTTCCTCGCCAAGGCGGAGTACTTCACCGGGCCGGGGGTGCGGGGGCGGCTGACGGCGGCGTTCTTCCGCAGTGCGGGGCAGATTCCGGTGGACCGGTCGGGGAAGGAGGCCGGGCAGGCCGCCATCCGGGAGGGGCTCGGGGTGCTCGGCAAGGGGGAGTTGCTCGGGATCTACCCGGAGGGGACGCGGTCGCACGACGGGCGGTTGTACAAGGGGAAGGTGGGGGTGGCCGTGATGGCGCTGACCGCCGGGGTGCCGGTGGTGCCGTGCGCGATGATCGGGACGTTCGAGGCGCAGCCGCCGGGGCAGCGGTTCCCGAGTCTGCATCCGGTGACCATCCGGTTCGGGGAGCCGATGGAGTTCTCGCGGTATGCCGGGATGGAGCACGAGAAGGCGGTCCTGCGGGCCGTCACCGACGAGATCATGTACGCGATCCTGATGCTGTCGGGGCAGGAGTACGTGGATCAGTACGCGGCGGTCGCGAAGGCGGAAGCGCAGAAGTTCCCGCGTATGCCGCTGAGTTGATGCTCGGGAAGTAAGAGAAGGGGGTGGGCCGTGCAGGCCCACCCCCTTCAGTTCGGTTCAGCTCACGGCTTCGGCGTCGCGTGCGGTCCGCACACCACGTCGGCCGCGTCCAGCTTGCCGCTCAGGAGGTAGGCGTCGACCCGCTGGTTGATGCAGGGGTTGACGAGGGCGGTCACACCGTGGGAGCCCGCGTTCTTCTCGGTGATGAGGCGGGAGCCCGCGAGGCGCTTGTGGAGGGAGACGGCGCCGCTGTACGGGGTGGCGGCGTCACGCTCGGACTGGACGATGAGGAGCTTCGGCAGGCCCTTGCCGGTCCGCACCTCGACCGGCGTCTGCTGCTTGGTCTTCCACGTCGCGCACGGCAGGTTCAGCCAGGCGTTGGCCCACGTCATGAACGGGTAGTTCTTGTTCAGCCGCGTGTTGTCGCGGTCCCACTTCTGCCAGCTGGTCGGCCACTTGGCGTCCGCGCACTCGACGGCCGTGTAGACGGCGTTGCCGTTCTCGGAGGCGATGTTGCCGGCCGTGTCCGAGAGGTCGGGGGCGGCGGCGTCGATGACGGCCTTGACGTTCCCGGCGAAGTACTGGCTGAGGACCGTGGCGCTGGAGACCCACGCCGAGTCGTAGTACGGCGCGTTCTGGAAGAAGCCGATCAGCTCGGCCGGTCCGACGACGCCGCCGAGGGGCGCCTTCTTCGCGTCGGCCCGCAGCTTCAGCCACTTCGCCTGGACCTGGGCGCGCGTGGTGCCGAGGTGGAAGGCGGCGTCGTTGGCGGCGACCCAGTTCTGCCAGTCCTTCCAGCGGCCCTCGAAGGCGACGTCCTGGTCCAGGTTGGCCTGGTACCAGATCTTCTCGCGCGACGGGTCGACGACGCTGTCGAAGATCATCCGGCGGACGTGCGTCGGGAACAGGGTGCTGTAGACGGCGCCGAGGTAGGTGCCGTAGGACGCGCCGAGGAAGTTGAGCTTCTTCTCGCCGAGCGCCGCGCGGATGACGTCGAGGTCACGCGCGGTGTTCGGGGTGGTGAGGGACGGCAGCAGGGCGCCGCTGCGCTCGGCACAGCCCTCGGCGTACTCGCGGGCGAGCTTGCGCTGGGCGCGCTTGTCGGCTTCGGAGCCGGGCACCGGGTCCATCTTGGGCGACTTCACGTACTCCTGCGGGTCGACGCAGGAGATCGGCGCGGACTTGCCGACGCCGCGCGGGTCGAAGCCCACGAAGTCGTACGCCTTGGAGGCGTTGACCCACACGGGGGCCTTGGTGGTGACGCGGCGCGGGAAGCGCAGGCCGGAGCCGCCGGGGCCGCCGGGGTTGTAGATGAGGGCGCCCTGGCGCTCCTTGGGCGTCCCGGTGTTGCCGACGCGGTCGACGGCGAGCTTGATCTGCTTGCCGTACGGCTTGGCGTAGTCGACGGGGACGGTCACCCAGCCGCACTTGATGGGCTTCTCAAGGCCCCAGTTCGCGGGGCAGTCCTTCCAGTCGATCCCGGCCTTCGCGGCCTTCGCGGCGGCGATCGCGGCGCCGGCGGCCTCCCGGTCCTGCCCGTGGGAGGCGGAGGCGGTGGTCGTCGCGCTCGCGGTGGGTGCCGCGACGGCCCCGGCTATCAGGGTCGCCGTCACCAGCACTCCGGCAGAGCCCAGTGCGAAGGTTCTGTGGCGTCTCAAAAGGATCTCCCAGCACGAAGTTGACATGTCCGTGCAGGAATCCTGTCTGTTGTACGTTTCCTGTGCACAGGGGTGGGCACGGTTCTTTGCCAATCCGATAAGCGGATGACCGTGTCCGTTCGCCGGAACTACCGCCCCAGTTCGGCGAGCGCTGCGTCCAGCACTCGCCGCAGCACCAGACCGTCCGGGGCGAGCGCCGTCACGAGCGCGGCGGGACCGCTCAGCGGGACGACACTGGCGGCGCCGTCGGCCAGCACCCGCACGGGCGCCGGGGTGTCCGCGAACTCCGGCCGGACGACGAGGAGTTGCCCGAGGGCTCGGTGACCGCCGAGCACAGCGGGCCCGTCCCAGCCGCCCGGCGCTCCGGTGCCGCAGGACAACTCCTGGTCCAGGACGGGGCGTTCACCGATCCGCAGGGACAGCCGGCTGGTGAGCCTGCCGGGCTCCTCCCCCACGCGGCCGAGGATCTGCTCCTCCCGGTACACGAGACGCGCGCCGGGTTCGAGGTCGATCCGGGTCGTGACGTGCAGGTCGCTGCCGTTCGCGGAGATCAACGGCTCGGGCAGCCAGCGCAGTTGTGACGCGCAGGCGCCTCGGAGGCGGACGTCGTACCGCGCCTCCCCCTTGTGCTGGCCCGGCAGCGCGATGGTCGCGGCGGCCGAGCCGAGGGACAGCCGGGCGCCCGCGTCGGCGGTCGCCTCGACCCGGAAGCTGTCGCCGCCGAGCGGTCCGCTCATCGCGCCGACGAGCAACACCCTTGCTTCGTGGGGGTGTTCGGCGCGGGTGCGGCGCAGGGCGAGCGGGCCGTCGCTCTCCAGGACCGGCAGTGCGGTGCCGCCCCGGCCGTCGGGGGTGGCCCGCAGCCGGGCGGTCGCCTCTACGCCGTCCACGCACGCACCTGCGCCCGCACCCAGGCGGCGACCTCGGTGACGCCTGCCTCACTCCTCAACGACTGGAAGGTGACCGGGAGTTCGGCGCGCTGCGCCTTCGCGTCGGCGGCCATCCGGGCGAGGTCGGAGCCGACGTGGGGGGCGAGGTCGGTCTTGTTGACGACGAGGAGGTCGGCGGTGGTGACGCCGGGGCCGCCCTTGCGGGGGATGTCGTCCCCGCCGGCGACGTCGATGACGAAGATCTGCGCGTCCACGAGGCCCTTGGAGAAGGTCGCGGTGAGGTTGTCGCCGCCGGACTCGACGAGGATCAGGTCGAGGGGGCCGACGGTGTCCTCCAGGTCCTCGACGGCTTCGAGGTTGGCGGAGATGTCGTCGCGGATCGCGGTGTGCGGGCAGGCGCCGGTCTCGACGGCGGCGATCCGCTCGGGCGGCAACACGGCCTCCCTGAGCAGGAATTCGGCGTCCTCGCGGGTGTAGATGTCGTTGGTGACGACGGCGAGGCTCAGTTCGTCGCGCAGTGCGCGGCAGAGGGCGGCGACGGTGGCGGTCTTGCCGGAGCCTACGGGGCCGCCGAGGCCGATGCGGAGGGCTCGGCGGGTGCCGTCGGGGCGGTGGGCGTCGGCGCTGGGGGCGGGGTGGGTGTGGTCGTGGCCGAGGTGCATGGGGTGGCTCCTGGGGTGCGGGAGGGAGTCGGGGAGGGAATCAAGGTGGGCGATCATCCGATAATCTGCCCTCTTTTTAAGAAGCCTCGGGCGCCTCACGACGCGAACAGCCGCGCCTGCCGCCCCGCATGCACCTCCGCCCCCAGCTCCAGCAACGGCGCCGAGGCGGCGGGCAGTTCGGGTGGCACCGCCGTCCCCGCCGCCACCGCCGCGTCCACGACCCGGTCCATCTCCGGCGCCAGCCGGGCCAGTACCCCGGTCGCCCGGAACGGGTCGAGGCTCAGCAGCCGCACCACGGCCGTCGCCGGCCCGCTGACGCTCTCGTACACCGAGCAGTACGCGGCGTCCTGCGCGCCGAGTCCGGCCGCGCGTGCCGTCACCCCCAACACCACAGGCTGGTGCGCCCCCTTGGGGAACTCCCGTGCCAGCGCGTCGAGTTCGGGACCGGGCCAGGTCGCGCGCGCCGCCCGCATCAGCTGCCGCCCCAGCTTGCGGGCGGCAACCCGCAGTGCCGGGGAGGGAGTTCGCGCGTCCGCCTCGGCATCCAGCCACACCGGGTCGGCGCCCGCCGCAGCCGCGCAGGCCAGTGCCGCCGAGACGAGTCCCGTCGTGTGGAGGCGTCCCCGGCAGAACGCCTCCAGGTCCTCGACTCCGGTGATCCGCCCCGCCCGCACGGCCTCCTCCGCCCCGCCGGAGTGCGCGTGGCCTCCGGCGGGGAAGCGGCCGTCGGCGAGGATCAACAACGCTGCCCTGGACATCGTCAGAACAGGAAGTAGCGCTGGGCCATGGGCAGTTCGGCCGCTGGCGTGGCCTCCACCAGTTCGCCGTCGATGTGCACGGCGAAGCTGTCGGGGTCGACGCGGACGTCCGGGCGGGCGTCGTTCTCCCGCATGTCCGCCTTCGTGACCGCGCGCGTGGAGTCGATCGCGACGAACCGCTTGCCGAGCCGGAGCCGTTCGGGGAGGCCGTCCTCGATGGCCAACGGGGCCACGAAGTTGAAGGAGTTGGCGGCGGGGGCGCGGCCGATCGCACCGTACATGGGGCGGGGCAGGATCGGCTGCGGGGTCGGGATGGAGGCGTTGGCGTCGCCCATCTGCGCGTAGGCGATCTGCCCGCCCTTGACGACGAGTTGGGGCTTCACGCCGAAGAACGCGGGCTCCCACAGGACGAGGTCGGCGAGCTTGCCGCTCTCCACGGAGCCGATCTCGCGGGCGAGGCCCTGCGCGATCGCCGGGTTGATCGTGTACTTGGCGACGTAGCGCCGTACGCGGTGGTTGTCGGCGCGGCCGTCGCCGGGGAGTGCGCCGCGCCTGCGCTTCATCACGTGCGCGGTCTGCCAGGTGCGCAGGACGACCTCGCCGACGCGGCCCATGGCCTGGGAGTCGGAGGAGATGATCGAGATCGCGCCGAGGTCGTGGAGGATGTCCTCCGCGCCGATGGTGGAGGGCCGGATGCGGGACTCGGCGAAGGCGAGGTCCTCGGGGACGGCCGGGTTGAGGTGGTGGCAGACCATCAGCATGTCGAGGTGTTCCTCGGCGGTGTTGACGGTGTAGGGGCGGGTCGGGTTGGTGGAGCTGGGCAGGACGTTGGCCTGCGAGACGACGGTCATGATGTCGGGCGCGTGCCCGCCGCCGGCGCCCTCGGTGTGGTAGGCGTGAATGCCGCGTCCGGCGATCGCGGCGAGGGTGTCGCCGACGAACCCGGCCTCGTTCAACGTGTCGGTGTGGATGGCGACCTGGATGCCGGTCCGGTCGGCGACGGTGAGGGACGCGTCGATGACGGCCGGGGTCGAGCCCCAGTCCTCGTGGAGTTTCAGGCCGAGGGCGCCGCCGCGGATCTGGGAGAGCATCGCGTCGTGCGAGACGGTGTTGCCCTTGCCGAGGAAGCCGATGTTGAGCGGGTAGTGCTCCATCGCCTCCAGCATCCGGGCGAGGTGCCAGGGGCCGGGCGTGACGGTCGTCGCCTTGGACCCCTCGGCGGGTCCGGTGCCGCCGCCGACGAGAGTGGTGACGCCGGACGCGAGGGCCTCGTCGGCGATCTGCGGGCAGATGAAGTGGACGTGCGCGTCGACCGCGCCGGCCGTGAGGATCCGCCCGTTGCCCGCGATGACCTCGGTCTCGGGACCGATCACCAGGTCGGGGTGGACGCCGTCCATGGTGTCGGGGTTGCCCGCCTTGCCGATCCCGGTGATCCGGCCGTCCCGGATGCCGACGTCGGCCTTGACGACGCCCCAGTGGTCGACGATCACGGCGCCGGTGATGACGGTGTCGGGGGTGCCGTCCGCACGCGTGGCGCGGGCCTGGCCCATCGACTCGCGGATGACCTTGCCGCCGCCGAACACGGCTTCGTCACCGGCGAGTCCGGGGCCGCCGCAGCGGTCCTCCTCGATCTCGATCAGCAGGTCGGTGTCCGCGAGGCGGATGCGGTCGCCGGTCGTCGGGCCGAACAGGTCGGCGTACGCGGCGCGCGAGATCTCAGGCATCGAGGGCCCCTCCGGTCTCCCCGCGCAGCCCCGGCACGATCCGGTCGCCGGCCAGCGGGACGAGTTCGACGTCGACGGGGATCCCCGGTTCGAAGCGGACGGCCGTCCCGGCGGCGACGTTGAGCCGCTTGCCGTGCGCGGCGGCGCGGTCGAACTCCAGGCCGGGGTTGGCCTCGGCGAAGTGGTAGTGGGAGCCGACCTGCACGGGCCGGTCGGCGGCGTTGAGGACGGTCAGCCGGGTGACCTCGCGGCCCGCGTTGTACACGATCGGGCCGTCCTCGAACAGGATCTCTCCGGGGATCATCGCGGCGCCCTTCAGACGATCGGGTCGTGGACGGTGACGAGTTTCGTGCCGTCCGGGAAGGTCGCCTCGACCTGAACGTCGTGGATCATCTCGGGGATGCCCTCCATGACGTCGTCCCTGGTGAGCAACTTCCGCCCGGACGCCATGAGTTCGGCGACGGTACGGCCGTCCCGGGCGCCTTCGAGGATGTGCGAGGTGATCAGCGCGACGGCCTCGGGGTGGTTGAGCCTGAGGCCGCGCGCGCGGCGCTTCTCGGCGACGTCGGCCGCCACGTGGATCAGCAGCCTCTCCTGCTCGTGCGGGGTCAGTTGCACGTCCCACCTCACCTCCTCACGCCGGACCGTGCGGGGTCCGGCTGCCGCGGCCACGGGAAAAGCCCAGGTGGCGTGATCGGAGGCTAGTTGGGAAGCGTTTCAGGGACGTTAACCGAGCTGTGACCCGGCGTCGTGTCGTCAGGTGCGGGGGGCGCGCATGCTCATCAGGGCGCGGACGCCGTCGGTGAGCGCCTTCTCCATGTCCGCCGGGGTGGCCTCCAGGACGGCGATCTGCATCATCAGTCCCTGGGCCAGCGCGATCATGGCACGGGCCAGCGCGTCCGCGTCGGCGTCCTCGGGCATGATCCCGGCCCGCTTGTAACCCCGGACCACTTCCCCCCACGCCGCGCGCACCCGCTCGTAGCCCTCCCCCACCTGTGCGGCCAGCTCCTCGTTGCGCAGGAGTTCCGTCCACACGTGGATCAGGAGGCGGGGGAACAGCCAGTCGCCGCTGTCCATCAGCGCCGGCCTCGCCTTCATCATGCTCCGCATCGCCCTCGGCACGAGTTCGTCCGGCATCGGCGGCGGGATCTCCTCGGCGGCCTCGCGGTACACCTCGCCGAGCGTGCCGATCACCTCCGCGACGATCGCGTGGATCAGTTCGTCCTTGCCGCTGAAGTAGCGGTAGACCGCGCCCGCCGAGAGGTCGGCCTCCTTCAGGACGTCCTGCATCGAGGTCGCGTGGAAGCCGTTGCTGGCGAAGCGGCGTTCGGCGGCCTCCATGATCTGGCGGCGGCGGGCGTCGAGGTGCGCCTGGGATACACGGGCCATGCCGTCAATCTAAAACGAACGTTCCTTCTTGACAAGCGAGCGGGGAGGAGAGCACGGTGGGGTCACCGTAAAACGAACGATCCTTCTTTTTAGGAGCTGCGATGCGCATCGTGCCGGCGGACGAGCAGATCACGGGTGCCGGGGCGCCCGCGAAGGAGGATTCCGGCGCGGGCACCGGCACGGCCACCGGCCCACGCGTCGGCGCACCCCCACCCCGCCGCTTCCTCACCGCCCTCCTCCTGGCCCCCCTCGTCACCGCCCTCGCCCTGTGGGCCTTCGCCTGGCCCGCCGCCCGCACCGCACCCCACGACCTCCCGCTGGGTGTCGCGGGCCCGGACACGGCGGTGACCCAGATCGAGGCGCGGCTCTCCGGACACAAGGGCGCGTTCGAACTGCACCGCTACTCCGGCGAACCCGCCGCACGCGCCGCGATCGAGGCGCGGGACGTGTACGGAGCCGTGGTGGTCACCGGGCAGGGCACCACACTCCTCACCGCGTCCGCCGCGAGCCCTCTCGTGGCCCAGTTCCTGCACCAGGCCGTGGCCCAGAGCGGCGACGTGCGAACCGTGGACGTCGTGGCCGCCCCGGCGACGGACCCCCGGGGCGCCGCGCTCACCGCGAGCGTGCTGCCGCTGGCCATGGCCGGGAT
>NZ_JBTYMC010000060.1:0-29176 GCF_054880855.1 Streptomyces sp. S6
GCCGCTGTCCCGTGCGCAGCGCCCCGGGCCGTCCGAAGGCCCAGCCGGCCGCCCGCATCGCGGCCCGCTCGGCGGCATGCCCCTTCGCCGGCTTGAGCACCACCCGGTTGCCGCCCCGCACGACCGGCCCGCCCTGCACGACCCGCTCCCGCAGGTGCACCAGCACCTCGGGGATGTCGATGGCGACCGGACACACCTCGTAGCACGCCCCGCACAGCGACGACGCGTACGGGAGGGAGGCGTCGATCTCGCTCGCCGTGCCCCGGAGCTGGGGGCTGAGGATCGCGCCGATCGGGCCCGGGTACACCGAGCCGTAGGCGTGTCCGCCGGCCCGCTCGTAGACCGGGCAGACGTTCAGGCAGGCCGAGCAGCGGATGCAGCGCAGGGCCTGGCGGCCGACCTCGTCGGCGAGGGTGTCGGTGCGGCCGTTGTCCAGCAGGACGAGATGGAAGACGCGCGGGCCGTCGCCGTCCGTCGTGCCCGTCCAGGTGGAGGTGTACGGGTTCATGCGCTCGGCGGTCGAGGAGCGCGGGAGGGTCTGGAGGAAGACCTCCAGGTCCTGCCAGGTCGGGACGATTTTTTCGATGCCGACGACCGAGATCAGCGTCTCGGGGAGGGTGAGGCACATACGGCCGTTGCCCTCCGACTCGACGACGACGAGGGTGCCCGTCTCGGCGACCATGAAGTTCGCGCCGGAGACACCGACCTTGGCCCGCAGGAACTTCTCCCGCAGGTGCAGGCGGGCGGCTTCGGCGAGTTCGGCGGGCGTGTCGGTGAGGCCCTCGGGCGCCGGGCGGCCCCACTCGCTCATCTCGGTGCGGAAGATGTCCCGGATCTCACCCCGGTTGCGGTGGATCGCCGGGACGAGGATGTGCGAGGGGCGGTCCTTGCCCAACTGGACGATCAGCTCGGCGAGATCGGTCTCGTAGGCGCGGATGCCGGCCGCTTCGAGGGCCTCGTTCAGCCCGATCTCCTGCGTCGCCATCGACTTGACCTTGACGACCTCCGACTCCCCGGTCTCCTTCACCAGCCGGGTCACGATCCGGTTCGCCTCGTCGGCGTCGGCCGCCCAGTGCACGGTCCCGCCCGCCGCCTGCACCGCCGCCTCCAACTGCACGAGGTAGTCGTCGAGACGGCGCAGCGTGTGGTCTTTGATCCGCTTGCCCGCCTCGCGCAGCTCCGCCCAGTCCGACACCTCGGCGACGGCCTTGGCGCGCTTGGCACGGATGGTGTGCGTGGCGTGCCGCAGATTCCCCCGCAGGGTCGCGTTGCCGACGGCGTCCTTCGCGGCGACCGGGAACGCCGGCATTCCTACGAACGTTCCGCTCATACGGCGGGTTCCTCCTCCGTGCTCGCCAGGATCTCCGCGATGTGCACCGGCCGCATGTCCGAGGCCGTACGGGTCATCGTGCCGCCGATGTGCATCAGGCACGAGTTGTCGGCGGCGCACAGCACCTCCGCGCCCGTGGCCGCCGCGTTGCGGACCTTGTCCGCGCCCATCGCCGCCGAGACGTCGGAGTTCTTCACGGAGAAGGTGCCCCCGAACCCGCAGCACTCCTCCGCCCCCGGCAGCTCCACCAGCTCAAGCCCCTTGACGGCCTTCAGGAGCTGGTACGGCCGCCCGCCGAGCCCGAGGCCGCGCAGCCCGTGACACGTCGGGTGATAGGTCACCTTGTGCGGGTACCAGGCCCCCACATCGGTCACCCCCAGCACGTCCACCAGGAACTCCGTCAGCTCGTACGTCTTCGGGACGACCGGCGCGAGCACCGCCGCCAGCCCGTCCCCCCGGCCCTCCGCCCGCGCCCGCTCGCCCATGCGCGGATACAGCTCCCGCACCATCGCCCCGCACGACCCGGACGGCGTGACGATCGCGTCGTACCCGCCGAAGACATCGGAGAAATGCCGGGCCAGTGGTTCCGCCTGATGCCGGTAGCCGGTGTTGTAGTGGGCCTGCCCGCAGCACGTCTGCGCCATCGGGAAGTCCACCTTGACCCCCAGTCTGGTCAGCAGCTTCACCACGGCCCGGCCTGTGTCCGGATACAGCGTGTCGTTGACACAGGTCAGGAACAGAGCGACACGCATCGCGGCTCCTCGGGGTCAGTCATCGGATGAGTGCAGGGTAGTCGGAGACGGGGGACCAGGACAGGGCGACTTCTCAGGACATGCTCCCGAGCCGCTCCTGCGCCTCCCGCCAGCGGTCCGTCCCGCCCTGCGGCTCGTACCGGGTCAGCGGCAGGCTCCGCACCAGCAGCCGCCGCAGGTCCGCCCGCTCCCCGACCAGTCCGTCCGCCCGCGCCTGCACGAGCACGTTCCCGAGCGCGGCGGCCTCCGTCGGCCCCGCGACGACCGGCAGCCCGCAGGCGTCCGCCGTCAACTGGCACAGCAGCGCGTTACGGGTACCGCCGCCGACGACATGGACGACGTCCACGGGGTGGTCGGCGAGCCGCTGGGCGTCCTCCACCGCCCGGCGATGCGCCAGCGCGAGGGAGTCCAGGATGCAGCGCGTGATCTCACCCCGGGACTGCGGGACGGGCTGCCCCGACGCCCGGCACGCCTCGGCGATTCGCTTCGGCATTCGGCCCGGCGCGAGGAACCCGGCGTCCCCCGCGTCCACCACCGACCGCAGGGCGGGCGCGGCGGCGGCCTCCCGCAGGAGCACCCCCAACTCCGGCTCGCCCCAGGCCCGTACGCACTCCTGGAGCAGCCACAGCCCCATGATGTTGCGCAGGTAGCGGACGGTCCCGTCGATGCCCAGCTCGTTGGTGAAGTTCGCGGCCCGGCTCTCCTCGGTGAGGACCGGCGCGGCCAGCTCCAGACCGGCCAGCGACCAGGTGCCCGTGCTGATGTACGCGAACCGCTCACCGCCGGCCGGGACGGCGGCCACGGCGGACGCGGTGTCGTGCGAGGCGACCGCCGTCACCGGCACGGGTCCGGTGAGGCCCGTCTCCTCCAGCACGGCGGGCAGCAACTCCCCGGCACGGTCGCCGGGTTGCCGCAAGGGCGCGAACAACTCCAGGTCGACGCCGACCCGTTCCGCGACCGTCCGCGACCAGTCCCGGGTGTTGGGGTCGATCAGCTGGGTCGTCGAGGCGTTGGTCAGCTCGGTGCCCTGCTCCCCGGTCAGCCAGTACGTCAGCAGGTCCGGGATCAGCAACAGCCGCCGCGCACCGCCGAGTCGCTCCGCCGCGAGCTGGTACAGGGTGTTGAACGGCGCGTACTGCACCCCGGTCGCCGCGTACAGCTCGGCGGCCGGGACGCTCGCCCACACCTTCTCCGCGACCTCGTCCGTGCGGGAGTCCCGGTAGTGCACGGGGTTGCCGAGCAGCGCGCCGTGCGCGTCCAGCAGCCCGTAGTCCACGGCCCAGCTGTCGATGCCGACGGAGTCCACCCGCCCGGCCGCCCGCAGCCCGTCCAACACCCCCGCGTACAGGGCGAGCACGTCCCACCGCAGCCCTTCCGGGACGCGCACCGGACGGTTGGTGAACCGGTGCGCCTCCGTCAGCTCCAGGGACTCGGGGCTCACGCGGCCGACCATCACGCGCCCGCTGGAGGCGCCCAGGTCGACGGCCGCGTACGTCCTCCGACGCCCGCTCACCGGAGGAAGGCGGCGGCCACGCCGGCGTCGACCGGGACGTGCAGCCCGGTGGTGTGCGTCAACTCCCCGCCGGTCAGCGCGAACACGGCATTGGCGACGTGCTCGGGCAGCACCTCGCGCTTGAGGATGGTCCGCTGCGCGTAGAACTCCCCGAGCTTCTCCTCCTCGATCCCGTAGGTCGCCGCCCGCTGCGCACCCCACCCGCCCGCGAAGATCCCGGACCCGCGTACGACGCCGTCCGGGTTGACCCCGTTGACCCGGATGCCGTGCTCACCCAACTCGGCGGCCAGCAACCGCACTTGATGTGCCTGGTCGGCCTTGGTCGCCGAGTACGCGATGTTGTTCGGACCGGCGAACACCGAGTTCTTGGACGCGATGTAGACGACGTCCCCGCCGATCCCCTGCGCGGCCATCACCCGCGCCGCCTCCCGCGACACCAGGAACGACCCGCGCGCCATGATGTCGTGCTGGAGATCCCAGTCCTTCGCCGAAGTCTCAAGCAGCGGCTTGGAGATGGAGATCCCCGCGTTGTTCACCACCAGATCGACCCCGCCGAACGCGAGCACGGCCGCCTTGAACGCCGCGACGATCTGCTCCTCCGACGTCACGTCGACAGTCACGGCGACGGCCTTGTCGGAGCCCCCCAACTCCTCCGCCACGGCAGCCGCGTTGTCACCGTCGAGGTCCGCGACGACCACACACGCGCCCTCGGCCACCAGCCGCCGGGCGACGGCCTTCCCGATCCCGCTCCCGGCGCCCGTCACCAGCGCCACCCGCGTCGCCAGCGCCTTGGGCTCCGGCATCCGCCGGAGCTTGGCCTCCTCCAGCGCCCAGTACTCGATCCGGAACTTCTCCGACTCCTCGATCGGCGCGTACGACGAGACCGCCTCGGCGCCGCGCATCACGTTGATCGCGTTGACGTAGAACTCCCCGGCGACCCGCGCGGTCTGCTTGTCCTTCCCGAAGGAGAACATCCCGACGCCCGGCACCAGGACGATCGCCGGGTCCGCGCCGCGCAGGGCGGGAGAGTCCGCCACGGCGTGCCGCGCGTAGTAGGCGGCGTACTCCTCCCGGTACCGCGCGTGCAGCTCCTTCAGCCGCGCCACCGCCTCCTCCAGCGGGGCGGCCGGCGGCAGGTCGAGGACGAGCGGCCGGACCTTCGTGCGCAGGAAGTGGTCCGGGCACGACGTCCCCAGCGCCGCGAGCCGGGGGTGCTCGGCGCGGGACAGGAACTCCAGGACGGGCGCGGCGTCGTCGAAGTGGCCCACCTGCGCCTTGTCGGCGGAGGCGAGCGCCCGTACGTGCGGCGCGAGGGCGGCGGCCCGCTCCCGTCGCTCGGCGTCGGGGAGAGCCCCGTACCCCTCAAGCGTCGGCCCGAACGGCTCGGCCTTGCCCCTCGCCGCGAGGAACTCCTCGGCGGTCCGGATGATGTGCAGCGAGTTGCGCTCGCACTCGTCCGCCGTCTGCCCCCAGGCGGTGATCCCGTGCCCGCCCAGGATCACGCCGATCGCCTGCGGGTTCGCCTCCTTGATCGCCGCGATGTCCAGGCCCAGCTGGAACCCCGGCCGCCGCCACGGCACCCACGCGACCGTGTCGCCGAAACACTCGGCGGTCAGCTTCTCCCCGTCGGCGGCGCAGGCCAGCGCGATCCCGGAGTCCGGGTGCAGATGATCGACGTGCGCGGCGTCGACGAGGCCGTGCATGGCGGTGTCGATGGACGGCGCCGCCCCACCCTTTCCGTGCAGGCAGTAGTCGAACGCGGCGACCATCTCGTCCTCGCGCTCGACGCCGGGGTACACCCCCTTGAGCGCGTGCAGCCGGTCCAGCCGCAACACCGCGAGCCCGTCCTCGGTGAGCGTCCCGAGGTCGCCCCCGGACCCCTTGACCCACATCAACTCGACGTCCCCGCCGGTCACGGGGTCGGTGGCGGTTCCCTTGGCGGAGGCGTTGCCGCCGGCGTAGTTGGTGTTGCGGGGGTCGGCACCGAGCCGGTGGGACCGGGAGAGGAGGGCGGCGGCTTCGGGATGGGTGGACATGGACTTCCTCGGCTTCCAAAGAGTTTTCAGGGGTTCGGAACCAGGCGGACGGCTCACGCCCCCCAACCCGCCTGCTGCCCACCGACACGCTCGGCCACGATCTTCCCTGCCCACCCCGACCGCGAGTACGCCCCGACGGGATCCCCGTCCAGCCCCAGCTCCTCGCGCACCTCCCGCAGCAACGGCCGCACATCCGTGTCGAACGCGTCCATCAACACCGCGTTGGCGCCCAGCACATCCCCCGCGACCTGAGCCTTTGCCAACGCCTCCCGGTCCACCAGCAACGCCTTGGCGGTGGCCTCCTGCACATTCATCACGGACCGGATGATCGCCGGAATCTTCGCCTCAAGGTTGTGGCACTGATCCAGCATGAACGCCACCCCGGACGACGCGGCGAACCCCCCACCACGGATCACCTCGTACATGATCCGGAACAACTGGAACGGATCCGCGGCCCCCACCATCAGATCGTCGTCCGCGTAGAACCGGGAGTTGAAGTCGAAGCCCCCGAGCTTCCCCTCCCGCAGCAGCAGCGCCACGATGAATTCGATGTTGGTCCCCGGCGCGTGATGCCCCGTGTCGACGACCACCTGAGCCTTCGGCCCGAGCTTCAGGCAGTGCGCGTAGGCCGTCCCCCAGTCGGGCACGTCGGTCGTGTAGAACGCCGGCTCGAAGAACTTGTACTCAAGGAGCATCCGCTGCCCGTCCCCGAGCCGCGCGTACACCTCGGACAGGGCCTCCCCGAGCCGCTCCTGCCGGGCGACGATGTCGTCCTGACCGGGGTAGTTCGTCCCGTCGGCGAACCAGAGCTTCAGATCCCGGGACCCGGTGGCGTCCATGATGTCGACGCACTCCAGGAGATGGGCCACGGCCTTACGGCGTACGGCGGCGTCCGCGTGACACACGCTGCCGAGCTTGAAATCGTCGTCCTGGAACGTGTTCGAGTTGATCGTGCCGAGTTTCAGCCCCCGCTCCCGCGCATGTTGCGCGAGTGCCGCGTAGTCCTCGACCTTGTCCCACGGAATGTGTAGGGCCACGGTCGGGGCCGCACCGGTGAACGCGTGGACCTGGGCGGCGTCGTCCAGCTTCTCCCACGGCGATCGGGGAACCCCTTGCTGGGCGAACACCTTGAACCTGGTTCCCGAGTTCCCGTACGCCCACGACGGCGTCTCGACGGCTTGGTTCTTCAGCGCGGCCTTCACCGCGGCGAGATCGGTCACTTCGGGCTCCAGTGGCAGACTCGGATGAAACGATTCAGAGAGGGAAGCTATGAGCACGCCGCAGGAGTGTCAACCCCTCGGGCTTTTCGGGACGCCCCCATTGACGTGACATGCCCGTGGTGTCTACGGTCCCGGCAATCCAGTTGAAACCTTTCACGACGTCGTGGGGGCTCACCGCCGGGCGTCGTCGAGGAGTTCCCATGACCCACCCGTCCGACGAGGGACCCGGCCCGGTGCTGGCGCTGCGGGACGTCGCCAAGTCGTTCGGCGCCGTCCGGGCGCTGCGCGGCGTCAGTCTGGAGCTGTTCCCCGGCGAGGTGCACGCCCTCGCCGGGGAGAACGGCGCGGGCAAGTCGACGCTGATCAAGACCCTTGCGGGGGTGCACCGGCCGGACGCCGGACAGGTGCTCCTCGACGGCGTACCGGTCGCCTTCCACGGCCCCGGCGACGCCCGGGACGCCGGAATCGCCGTCATCTACCAGGAACCGACGCTCTTCCCCGACCTGTCGATCGCCGAGAACATCTTCATGGGCCGCCGGCCACGCCGCACCCTCGGCCGCATCGACCACAAGGCCACCCGTGACGCGACCGCCGCCCTGCTGGCCCGGCTCGGCGTCGCCCTCGACCCCGACCGCCCCGCACGCGGCCTGTCCATCGCCGACCAGCAGATCGTCGAGATCGCCAAGGCCCTCTCCTTCGACGCCCGCGTCCTGATCATGGACGAGCCGACCGCCGCCCTCACCGGCAGCGAGGTCGCCCGCCTCTTCGGCGTCGTCCGCACCCTGCGCGAACAGGGCGCCGCGGTGCTGTTCATCTCGCACCGGCTGGAGGAGATCTTCCGGATCTGCCAGAAGGTCACGACGCTGCGCGACGGCGCCCTGATCGCGAGCGAGCCGATCGACGGCATGACCGAGGACGACCTCGTGCGCCGCATGGTCGGCCGCGACCTCGACGAGCTGTACCCGAAGCAGGACGTCACCCCCGGCGCCGTCGCCCTCAGCGTGCGCCGCCTGACCCGCGAGGGCGTCTTCACGGACGTCTCCTTCGACGTGCGGCGCGGCGAGATCGTCGGCCTCGCCGGGCTCGTCGGGGCCGGCCGCACCGAGGTCGCGCGGGCCGTGTTCGGCATCGACCGCTGGGACGCCGGAGAGGTCACCGTCGACGGCAGGCCCCTCACCAACGGCGCCCCCTCCGTCGCCATGGCCTCCGGCCTCGCCCTGGTCCCCGAGGACCGCCGCGCCCAGGGCCTCGTGATGGACATGTCCATCGAGCGGAACATCGGCCTCACCGGACTGCGGACGACCGTGCGGGCCGGCCTCATGGACCGGGGCGCCGAACGCAGCCGGTCCCTCGACTGGGCCGTGAAGCTCCAGGTCAAGTACGCCCGGCTGGCCGACACGGTCAGCACTCTTTCGGGTGGGAACCAGCAGAAGGTCGTCCTCGCGAAATGGCTGGCGACCCGCCCCCAGGTGCTCATCGTCGACGAACCCACCCGGGGCATCGACGTCGGCACGAAGGCCGAGGTGCACCGCCTGCTGAGCGAGCTGGCCGCCGACGGCGTCGCCGTCCTGATGATCTCCTCCGACCTGCCCGAGATCCTCGGCATGGCCGACCGCGTCCTCGTCATGCACGAGGGCCGGCTCACCGCCGAGATCCCCCGATCCGACGCCACCGAGGAGACGGTGATGGCCGCAGCCACCGGGAGGACCGTATGAGCGCCCTCCCCGTCGAGGTGCCGAAGTCCTCCGGAACCCGGCTCGTCGACCGCGTCTTCAAGATGCGCGAACTCGCCATCCTGGCCGTCTTCCTGGTGATGATCGCCGTCACCCAGGCCGGGAACAGCGAGTTCCTCTCCGAGCAGGGCATCAAGGACCTCCTGCTCAACGCGACGATCCTCGTCCTCGTCGCCACCGGCCAGTCGCTGGTCGTCATCACCCGCAACGTCGACCTGTCCGTCGGCTCCACCCTCGGCATCAGCGCCTTCGCCGCCGGCACCTACCTGCACGGCGGCGGGAACACGGTCGTCGCGATCGCCCTCGCCGTACTGCTGGGGGTCGGGTTCGGGCTGCTGAACGGGCTGCTCGTCAGCCTCGGCCAGGTGCCCGCCCTCGTCGTCACCCTCGGCACGCTCTACATCGTCCGGGGCATCGACTCCATCTGGGTCGGATCGCGCCAGATCACCGCGGCCGACCTGCCCGGCGGGTTCGTCGACTTCGGCTCCGGCGGCCTCTCGGCGGTGCCCTACCTCGCGCTCATCGCCCTCGCGGTGCTCGTCGCGACCGCCTACTACCTCAAGCACTTCGGCAGCGGGCGCGAGCTGTACGCGCTCGGCTCCAACCCGGAGGCCGCGCGGCTCGCCGGGATCCCCGTCCGCAAGCGGATCCTCGCCGCCTACACCTTCTGCGGGGGCCTCGCCGGACTCGCCGGGGCGCTGTACCTGGCCCGGTTCGGGAACGTCGACTCCGGGACGGGCAGCGGGTACGAGCTGACCGTCGTCAGCGCCGTCGTGGTCGGCGGGGTCGTCTTCACGGGCGGGTCCGGCAGCGTGTACGGGGCCGCGCTGGGCGCGCTGCTGCTGACGTCGATCAACAGCGTGCTGCCCGCGCTCGGGGTCAGCTCCGTGTGGGTGCTCGCCATCAACGGAGTCCTGCTGCTGCTCGCCATCGCCGTGGACCGGGTGGTCGCGGTGCGGGTGGCCGCCGCGCTGAAGAAGAGGTCGGCCGCCGTGCGGATCGCCGGTGTGGACAACGCCGTTCAGAAGAAGGGGGAGTCCCGTGCCTGAGTCCCTGACCAGGGCCGTCCGCTGGGACACCGTCGTCGGTGCCCTGCTCGTCGCCCTGCTGCTGCTCTCCTTCTCCACCGTGGACGGGTTCGGCAACGCGCTCAACCTGTCGTTCCTGCTGGGCAACACGCTGCCCATCGCACTCGTCGCGCTGCCGATGACGATGCTCGTCGTGTCCGGGGAGATCGACCTGTCGGTGGCGTCCACCGCGGGGCTCTCCGGCGCCGTCATGGGGCAGTTGTGGAACCAGGGGATGACGATCGAGTCGATCATCCCGGTCTGCCTCGTGCTCGGCGTGGTGTGCGGGCTCGTCAACGGGCTGCTCGTCACCCGGCTCGGACTGCCCTCGCTCGCCGTCACCATCGGGACGCTCGCCGCCTACCGGGGGATCGCGCAGATCGTCCTCGGCTCCGACGCGGTCACCGACTTCCCGTCCCCGTACCTCGACTTCGCCGCCGGACGCGTCGGGGACAGCTTCCTGCCCCAGGCGTTCCTGCCGTTCCTCGTGCTGCTCGCCGTCGCCGTCGTCGTCCTGCACGCCACCCCCTTCGGGCGGTCCGTGTTCGCGATCGGCGCCGGCGAGGAGGCCGCGCGGTTCGCGGGCGTGCGGGTTCGGCGGGGCAAGCTGATCCTGTTCACCGTCACCGGCCTGATGGCCTCGCTGACCGGCGTCTTCTGGGCCCTGCACTACGCCAGCGCCCGCTACGACAACGCCACCGGCCTCGAACTCTCCGTCATCGCCGCCGTGTTGCTCGGCGGGATCGACTTCGACGGCGGCAAGGGCACCCTGGGCGGCGCGATCGCCGGGGTGTTCCTGCTGGGCACCGCGCAGAACGTCATGAGCCTCAAGGACGTCTCCGCCCAGTCGCAGATCGTCGTCACCGGCGTCCTGCTGGTCGTCTCCGTGCTCGCGCCTCGGGTCGCACGCCAGATCTCCCTCGCCAGGGCGGGCAGACAAGCCGCCACCAGTCACACACATTCCTAGGGAGCCCGTCATGAACAAGAGGACCCTCCGCCGCGCCTGCGTCGCCCTCGCCGCCGTCTCCTCGCTCGCCCTCACCGCCACCGCGTGCGGCGGCACCACCAAGGACGACGTGAAGTCGGAGAACAGCGGCGCCGCGAAGACCGGCGGAAAGGCCGATCCGAACGCGGCCACGAAGAAAGGGCTGACCGTCGGCTTCCTGCCGAAGCAGGTCAACAACCCCTACTTCACCTCCGCCGACAAGGGCGGTGAGACCGCGCTGAAGGAACTCGGCTCCTCCTACAAGGAGGTGGGCCCCTCCAGCGCCACCGACACGGCAGGGCAGGTCAGTTACGTCAACACGCTGACCCAGCAGCAGGTCGACGCGATGGCCGTCTCCGCGCAGGACCCGGGCGCGCTGTGCACCGCGCTGAAGCAGGCGATGAGCAACGGCATCAAGGTCGTCACCTACGACTCGGACACCGATCCGGAGTGCCGAAACGCCTTCATCTCGCAGGCGAGCGGGGAGGACTTGGGCCGTACCGAGGTGCAACTGCTCGCCGAACAGATCGGCTACAAGGGCGAGATCGCGATCCTGTCGGCCGCGCAGACCGCCACCAACCAGAACGCGTGGATCGGGTTCATGAAGGAAGAACTCAAGGACCCGAAGTACAAGGACGTCAAGCTCGTCAAGACCGTCTACGGCAACGACGACGCGCAGCAGTCCTTCCAGCAGACCCAGGGCCTCCTCCAGGAGTACCCGAACCTGAAGGGGATCATCTCCCCGACCACCGTCGGCATCAAGGCCGCCGCCCAGTACCTCTCCGGCTCCAAGTACAAGGGCAAGGTCAAGCTGACCGGCCTCGGCACCCCCAACGACATGCGCAAGTACGTCAAGAACGGCACGGTCGACGCGTTCGAGCTGTGGGACCCGGCGAAACTGGGCGACCTCGCGGCCCGCACCGCCGTCGCGCTGGCCTCGGGGCAGATCAGCGGCAAGGAGGGCGAGACGTTCAAGGCGGGGGCGATGTCCTACACGATCGGTGCGAACGGCGTGATCACGCTGGGCAAGCCGACGGTGTTCGACGCGAAGAACATCGACCAGTTCAACTTCTGAGTGTTTTGGGGGCGTTGATGCAGCGGGTGTGCTTTCTGTTGAAAGTCCGTGCCGACCGGCTCGACGAGTACCGCGAACGCCACACCCAGGTGTGGCCCGAGATGCTGGCGGCGCTGAGCGCCACCGGCTGGCGCAACTACTCGCTGTTCCTGCGTGAAGACGGCCTCCTCGTCGGCTACTTGGAGACCGACGACTTCGCCGCCGCGCAGGCCGGGATGGAGGCCGCCGACGTCAACGCCCGCTGGCAGGCCGAGATGGCGCCGTTCTTCGAGTCGCTGGACGGCGCCCGCCCGGACGAGGCCATGAAACCGCTCACCGAGGTCTTCCACCTCGCCTAGCTGGAGCCGCTGATGAAGAGACGCGCTGTTCTCACGACCGCCATAATTGCCGCCGTGAGCACGCCGGGCATCGCACGGGCGGCCGACCCCGGCCCCTCCGTCACACTCAAGAGCCGTACCCGACTCGACGACCAGGCCGTCTTCTTCGTCTCCTACGACGGCCTGGTCAACAACAACTCCTTCCAGAAGAACGGCCTGTTGACCTATCAGGGCCACCAGTACGCCGTCTGGTACACGGCCACCCGGAACGCGGTCGTCGCCCGCCGCGCGCTGGGCGCCGACACCTGGTCCACGGTCACGCTCTCCCACCAGCTCAAGGCGAGCGACTCCCACAACGTGATCTCCATGGGCGTCTCCAAGACGGACGGCCGCCTCCACCTCAACATGGACTCGCACAGCGACGGCTTCTTCTACGTGAAGTCGATCGCGGGCCTCCTGGACAACCCGGCGTCCACCGCCTGGACTTCGTCCGTCTTCGGCCCCGTCCGGACCACGCTCGACGGCCTCGCCCTCACCTCCCAGTTCACCTACCCGCAGTTCATCGCAACGCCGGAAGGCAAGTTGCAGCTCAGCTACCGGGTCGCAGTCTCCGGCAACGGCCGCAACGCCCTTGCCGAGTACGACGGTTCGGGGTGGACGGCACTGGGGGAGTGGACCAGCTCGACGGGCACGTACACCAGCGAGCACGGCTCCTCGACGGCCCGCAACATGTACCTCCACGGCATCGACTACGACCAAAACGGCCGCCTGCACTCCCTGTTCACCTGGCGGGAGCAGAACGGCGCGGTGATGTGCTCGCCGGGCGGCATCACCAACCACGACACCGGCTACGTCTACTCCGACGACCGGGGCCGCACCTGGCGCAACGACGCGGGGACGGTCGTCGGGACCACCGGCGGGACGGACAAAGTCGCGGTGACGGACAGCGGGCTCGTCGTCGACGCCCTCGACCCGGACCACTCCCTGATGAACCAGGAGAGCCAGACCACCGACTCCGCCGGTCTGCCGCACGCGATCATCTCGTACGTCCCAGGCCGGTTCGGGCAGTGCACGACCGACTACGTCAAGGACCGCACCGCGAGCGGACGCGCCTTCCACCTGCGCAAGGACAGCTCGGACAGCTGGCGGAAGACCGAGATCCCGGTCCCGCTGAACTCCAGCCAGCGCACCAAGCTGGTCCTCGACCGGTACGACAACGCCTACGCGATCCTCCCGTTCGGCCGGATCGCCGCCGCCTCCAAGGCGTCCGGCCACACGGACTGGGCGCTCCTGTACGACGGCTCCGGACTGAACGCGTTCGGCGAGGTCGTCGTCGACGAGACGCGGGTCGCCGACGACGGCGTCCTGTCGTTCATGTACCAGGAGAGGTCCGGCGGGACGACGCCGTCGGCGCTGCACGTCGTCGACTTCACGCTGCCCGCCTGATCCCGCAGGGGCGCGGCGAGGCCCTGGACGATAATGTGACGTCCTGCCTGCCGCACCCCGTTCCACCTGGAGGTATCCGTCCGATGGCACAGTCGGTGGGTATCAAGGACGTCGCCCGAGCCGCCGGGGTCTCCGTCGGCACGGTCTCCAACGTCATCAACCGCCCGGACACCGTCGCGACCGAGACGCGCGCGCGGGTGCTGTCCGCGATCGACCGGCTCGGGTACGTCCGCAGCGAGTCGGCGCGGCAACTGCGGGCCGGGCGCAGCCGGATCATGGGGCTGCTCGTCCTCGACATGGGCAACCCGTTCTTCGTCGACGTCGCCCGGGGCGCGGAGCGGGCCGCGCGGCACGCCGGGCTCGGGGTGATGGTGTGCAACAGCGCCGAGAGCGTCACCGAGGAGGCCGAGTACCTGTCCCTGTTCGCCGAGCAGCGGGTGCGGGGGGTGCTGTTCACGCCGGCTGACGCGACCGGGCGGAACATAGCGTCGTTCCGGCGGCACGGTATCCCGTTCGTGCTGGTCGACCGGGTGTCCGACGGGACGACCGAGTGCTCCGTCTCCGTGGACGACGTCGCCGGGGGCGCCCTTGCGGTACGGCACCTCCTCGACGCCGGGCACCGGTCCATCGCGTACGTCAGCGGGCCGCCCGGCTTCAACCAGGTCCGCGACCGCCGTACCGGCGCGCTCCAGGCGCTCGACGAGGCGGGGCTCGGGCCCGAGCGGCTGCGGGAACTGCCGACCGAACGGCTCGACGTCGCCGCCGGGCGCGACGCGGGGGCCCGTCTGCTGGGGCTCGCCGACCGGCCCACGGCCGTGTTCTGCGCGAACGACCTCCTCGCCCTCGGTGTCCTCCAGGCCATGTACGCGGCCGGCGTCAACGTCCCCGACGACCTCGCGATCGTCGGCTACGACGACATCGAGTTCGCGGCGGCAGCGGCGGTGCCGCTCACGTCGGTGCGCCAACCCGCCGTCACCATGGGCGCGTTGGCGGCCGATCTGCTCCTGGAGGAGACCGACGAGGAGACGCCGAAGCGGGCGCACGAGCACCGCAGGGTGGTGCTCCAGCCGGAGCTGGTGGTGCGGAGGTCGAGTCTGTCGGCGCGGTGAGTGATCATGGGGGGACCGTCCCCTCGTCCCGGGAGCCCACTTGACGCCCGCAACCTACCGCCAGCCCGGCCTCGTCCTCACCGACCACCGCTTCACCGTCCCCCTCGACCACGCCGACCCCGCCGGGGAGACGGTCTCGCTGTACGCCCGTGAGGTCGTCGCCGGGGAGAAGGCCGGGCGGGAGCTGCCGTGGCTGGTGTATCTCCAGGGCGGGCCGGGGTTCGGGGCGGAGCGGAGTGTGGGGCGGCCGGGGTGGCTGGGGCGGGCGCTGCGGGAGTTCCGGGTGCTGCTGCTCGACCAGCGCGGGACGGGGCACTCGACACCGGCGACCCGGCAGACGCTCCCGCTGCGGGGCGGTCCCGCCGAGCAGGCCGAGTACCTCACGCACTTCCGCGCCGACTCCATCGTCCGCGACTGCGAGCTGATCCGCCGCGAGCTGACCGGCGGCGCCCCCTGGACGGTGCTCGGGCAGAGCTACGGCGGGTTCTGCACGGTGACGTACCTGTCGCTGGCCCCCGAGGGCCTCGCCGCCGCCTGCATCACGGGCGGGCTGCCGTCCCTCGACGCGCACGCGGACGACGTCTACCGCGCCGCCTACCCGCGCATGGAGCGCAAGGCCGCCGCGCACTACGCCCGCTACCCGCAGGACGTCGAGCGGGCCCGCCGGATCGCCGAGCACCTCGCGGAGCGCCCCCTGACCCTCCCGAACGGCGGACTCCTCACGGTCGACGGGTTCCGCAGCCTCGGCATCCTCCTCGGCGGCGGCGAGGGCAGCCACCGTCTGCACCACCTCCTGGAGGACGCGTTCGTCCCGACCGTCGAGGGCGAGGCGCTCTCCGACGAGTTCCGGGAGAACCTCCAGAGCCACCTCTCGTACGCGAAGAACCCCCTCTACGCCCTCGTCCACGAGTCGATCTACGGCCAGGACGCCCGCCCCACCGCCTGGTCGGCGGACCGGATCCGCGCCGAGTTCCCCCAGTTCGACGGCGTCGGCGACCCCTTCCTGTTCACCGGCGAGACCATCCACCCCTGGATGTTCGACCACGACCCCGCCCTGCGCCCCCTCAAGGAGACGGCCGAGGCGCTGGCCGCCCGCACCGACTGGGCCCCGCTCTACGACAGGGCCCGCCTCGCGGCGAACGAGGTCCCGGTCGCGGCGGCGGTCTACCACGACGACCTGTACGTCCACACCCCGCACTCCCTGGAGACCGCGAGGGCGGTCAAGGGCCTGCGGACCTGGGTGACGGACGAGTTCGAGCACGACGGGATCCGAGCCGGCGGCCCGCGTGTCCTGGACCGGCTGCTGGCCCTCACCCGAGACGAGGCGTGATGACGAACCGACTGCGACCCCTCCCCGACGACTGGCACAAGGCGCTGGCGGTGGTGGCCCACCCCGACGACCTGGAGTACGGCGGGTCCGCCGCCGTGGCCGTCTGGACGGACGCCGGGAAGGAGGTCGCCTATCTCCTCGCCACCCGGGGCGAGGCCGGCATCGACACCCTGCCCCCGTCGCGGTGCGCGCCGCTGCGGGAGCGGGAGCAGCGGGACAGCGCCGCCGTCGTGGGCGTCACGTCGGTCGAGTTCCTGGACCACCGGGACGGCGTGGTCGAGTACGGTCCGGCTCTGCGCCGTGACATCGCGGCGGCCATCCGCAGGCACCGGCCCGAGCTGGTGATCACCCTCAACCACCGCGACACCTGGGGGGACTCCGTCTGGAACACCCCCGATCACGTGGCGGTGGGCCGGGCGACGCTGGACGCGGCGGCCGATGCCGGGAACCGGTGGATCTTTCCGGAGCTGGTCGAGCAGGGGCTTGAGCCGTGGAACGGGGTGCGGTGGGTCGCGGTGGCGGGGTCGTCGACGCCTACGCACGCCGTGGACGCGACGAAGGGGCTGGACCGGGCGGTGGCGTCGCTGGTGGCTCATCGGACGTACATAGAGGCGCTGACGGACGAGGATCCCGAGCACTATGCGCGGAGGTTCCTGACCGAGGTCGCGCAGGAGGTCGGGGAACGTTTCGGGGGACGTCCGGCGGTGGCGTTCGAGGTGTTCACGCGGTAGCGGCAGTGGTGGCGGTCCGAGTAGTGGTTCGCGGTGTAGTTGTGCAGGTCAGTAGGGTGGCGGCATGGAAGAGACCAGGCCCGCGCCGGCCGACCTGCGCGGCGACTGCGGCAACTGCTTCGGGCTGTGCTGTGTGGCGCTGCCCTTCGCGCGCTCGGCGGACTTCGCCTTCGACAAGCCCGCCGGGACCCCCTGCCGCAACCTCCTCGCGGACCACACCTGCGGCATCCACACCGAGCTGCGGCAGCGGGGCTTCACCGGCTGCACGGTGTACGACTGCCTCGGTGCCGGCCAGAAGGTCTCCCAGGTCGTCTTCGAGGGCCGCGACGGAGGCCGCCGGATGCACGAAGTCTTCCCCGTGGTCCGGCAGTTGCACGAACTGCTGACGTACCTCACCGGGGCCCTCGCCCTGCCCGCCGCCCGCCCGGTGCACGCCGAACTCCGCGAGGCCCTCGACCGCACGGACGCGCTCACCCGGGGCACACCGGACGAACTGACGGCACTGGACGTCGGCGCGCACCGCCAGTCGGTGGCCAAACTCCTCTTCAGGGCCAGCGAGTTGACGCGCGCCAAGGTGCCGGGACGCAAGAAGCAGCATCGGGGCGCCGACCTGATGGGCGCCCGCCTCAAGGGCGCCGACCTGCGCGGGGCCGACCTGAGGGGCGCCTACCTGATCGCCGCCGACCTCACCGGCGCGGATCTGCGGGACGCGGACCTGATCGGGGCGGATCTGCGGGACGCCGACCTCGGCGGGGCCGACCTGACGGGGGCGCTCTTCGTGACCCAGCCGCAGGTGGAGGCTGCTCGGGGGGACGCGGGGACACGGTTGCCGGGGTCAGTCCGCAGGCCGGTGCACTGGGCAGCCTGAGGGTGCGGTCTCTTCGGGTGCCGGGTCCCCGACGCCCTTCGCGGGGACGGCCGTTCGCCGGTCCAGCCCCAGCCGCAACCCCTCCGGCATCAGCGTCAGCCGCTCCGTGACCCGCAGCTCGTACCCCGGGTCCGCCCGCAACTCGTAGCGGCGCAGCAGGAGTCCGAGGACGAGGGTCGCCTCGTGCAGGGCGAACTGGCGGCCGATGCAGGCCCGTACGCCCGTCCCCCAGGGTTTGAAGGCGTGCGCGGGACGGGCGCGGACGGCCGCCGTGTCGAAGCGGTCCGGGTCGAACCGCTCCGCGTCCGGGCCCCACGCCTCGGGGTCGCGGTGCAGCATCGGCGTCAGGACGAGCGTCCAGGCGCCCTTGCGCATCGGATGTTCCCCGGCGAGGACGGTGTCCTCCTTGGCCGCCCGCGCGAACGCGGGTGCCGTCGGCCACAGCCGCAGCGTCTCGTCCAACACCCTTCGCAGGTACCGGAGTCGGGCGACCTGCTCGTACCCCGGCACTTCCGTGTCACCCCACACCCGGTCCACCTCCGCGCGGGCGCGGGCGGCGATCTCGGGGTGCCGGGAGAGGTAGTGCAGCGCGAAGGAGAGCGCTCCCGACGTCGTCTCGTGCCCGGCGACCAGGAACGTGATCACCTGGCGGCGCACGTTCTCGGCGGACAGCCGCTCGCCGGTCTCCGGGTGGGCCGTCTCCAGCATCCGGTCGAGGAGGTCGCCGTCCCCGCCGCCGCTCGCCTTCCGGGTGCGGACGAGGTCGTCGACCGTGTCGTTCAGGTACGCCATGTCCGCCTCGTTGCGCCGGGCGGCGCTGCGGTGGAGAGCCGGGAAGGGGAGGCCGCCCAGGCGCTGGGCGTAGCTGAGGGTGCCGACCATCGCCTCGACGAAAGGGTGCGGGCGGCTGCGCTCGAAGGAGCCGAAGTCGTGGCCGAAACCGGTACGGGAGATCGTCTCCAGCGTCAGCTTCGTCATGTCCCCGGGGACGTCCACCAGGGTGCCGGCCGACGCCGCCCGGTCCCAGCGGTCGGTGAGGCGGGCCGCGACGTCCAGCATCATCGGGTGGTACTCGGCCATCGCGTCCCGGCTGAACCCGGGTGCCAGCACGTCGTGCGCGAGCTGCCAGTTCGGCTCGTGGTTGTACGCCGTGAACAGGCCGTCCCCGGCGATGTGGCGGAGGCTGGCGATACCGAGTCCGACGTGCTTGGCGAACCGGGACTCGTCCGCGAGGTCGGCGGCGTAGCGGGCGCCGCCCGTGAACACGAACTCCTTGCCGAACGCCTTGCGCCGGAAGAGCGGCCCGATCTCGGCGCCGGACCGCACGGTGTCCTGGAGCGGCGTCCTGCGGTTGATGCCCCAGATGTCGCCGAGGAACGGGAGGCGGCCCTTCGGGTGGGGTATGCGGTGCAGTTCGGGCCAGTCGTGCGAGGCGTCGTAGGAACTCCTGGGCCGGCGGGTGCGGGCGCCCGTCGTCGTCTCCGTCATGACGCGATCTCCCTTTGGTCCTACGGCACTTCGAGCCTGTTGTACGTGGATTCAATAACGCGTTTCAGTCTGGTCCGCCTGTTGAACCGGCGTCAAGTAAAGTGCGGACATGACCGCCGAACAGGGCGAGCGCGTCCGGCGCCGGCTCAGTACGCAGGAGCGCCGCGAGCAGCTTCTGTCGGTCGGCGCGCGGCTGTTCTCCGAGAGTCCGTACGACGTGGTCCGTATCGAGCGGGTCGCCGAGATCGCCGAGGTGTCGCGGGGGCTGCTCTACCACTACTTCCCGACGAAACGGGACTTCTTCGCGGGGGTCGTCGAGCGCGAGAGCGAGCGGATGCTGGCCCTGACGGCGGCGGTGCCGGGGGTGCCGGTGCGGGAGCAGCTCGCCGCCGGGCTCGACGTCTTCCT
Source organism: Streptomyces sp. S6 (assembly GCF_054880855.1). NCBI lineage: Bacteria > Bacillati > Actinomycetota > Actinomycetes > Kitasatosporales > Streptomycetaceae > Streptomyces > Streptomyces sp. S6. The sequence goes on from NZ_JBTYMC010000060.1 coordinate 19,409, forward strand.
CGGGTACGTCGAGGAGCACGCCCACGGCTTCCGTGCCTTCCACCGCGCCGACTCGGCCGGTGACCCTGTCGTACGCCGTGTCTATCAGCGGGCGCTCGCCGCGCAGGAACGGCAGATCCTCGCCGCGCTCGCCGCCGACCCCGAGTTCGGGCCGCTCTTCGGGGAGCGTCCGGAGGTGCGGCTCGCGGTGCGCGGGTGGCTCGCGTTCATGACGTCCGTGTCGCTGGAGTGGCTGCGGGGGAGCGAGTTGTCGCGGGGGCAGGTGCGGGAGCTGTGCGCGCGGGCGTTGCTCGGCGTTCTGGTGTGAGGTGGGTTTCCTGTCGGTGCGGTGGTTGGTGTGCGCCGTGGTGGTTGGCGTGCGCCCGGATCTTCGATAGGTTAGGTGAGGCTTACCTAAGGAGGTCTTCGGATGGGTGACAGCCACAACTGGACGGCCGCACCGTCCGCGGCGGAACGCGCCCGGTCGATCCTCGCCACCGCCTGGTCCTGCGGGGTCACCGCGGACGGCGGACGCGAGGAGTTCGTCGGCGCCCACACCGTCACCGACGACGGCCGCGTACTGCTGTGCGTGCCCGACGACAGCGCCCTCGTCACCGCCGCGATCTGCGCGCCGCGCGGCGAGCCCTCGGCCGTGCTGGAGTTCGCCGACGTCGCACCCGTCGCCGTCCGCGCCCGGATCAGGTCCCGGCTCTGGCTCGCCGGCTGGTTCACCCCCGAGGACGGCGTCCTCGGCTTCCACGCCACACGCATCGTGCTGAAACAGCCGACCGGCGCGGTCGTCGTGGACCGCGACGAGTTCGCCTCCGCCGCGCCCGACCCGCTGGCCGGCGCCGAGGCCCAACTCCTCACCCACCTCTCCGACTCCCACCCCGACGCGGTCGAACGCCTCACCCGGCTCGTCGGCCGCGACAGCCTCCACGGCGCCGTCCGCGTGCATCCCCTCGCCGTCGACCGGCACGGGCTGACGCTGCGGATCGAGCGGGCGCGGACGCATGGGGACGTGCGGCTGGCGTTCCACAGTCCTGCCGACGACGTCTCTCAACTGACCGAGCGGATGCACGCGTTGCTGACGCAGGCGAGCGGGGCCTCGTGCGGGCGGGCTCTACAGCGGCAGCGGGAGGACGGGTGAGGAGGGCTCGTGTCAGAGGGGCAGCGCGCAGACCGCCATCGGTGAGACGAACGGTTCGCCGGCCGCGCTGAGGGTGCCGTTCGCCGGGTCCACGTGGAAGACGGTGACCGTGCCCGAGCGCTGGTTCGAGGCGAACAGGAGACGGCCGTCGGGGGAGAGGGAGACGTGGCGGGGGAAGTCGCCGCCCACCGCGACCGTGCCGAGCAGCCGCAGGCGGGCGCCGTCCGCCTCCACGCCGTACCTGGCCAGCGTGTCGTCACCCCGGTTGGCGAGGAACGCGTACGCGCCGTCCGGCGTCACCACCAGCTGCGCCGGGTAGTTGGGGTTCTTGCGCGAGCCCGTCGGCTGCGGGTCCCCGATCGCCAGCCGGCCCGACGACGCGTCGTACGCGCACACCGTGACCGTGTCGTCCACCTCGTTCGCCAGGTACGCGTGCCGGCCACCGGGGTGGAAGACGAGATGCCGGGGGCCCGCGCCCTTGCGTGCGTGCGCCCGTGAGACCTCGGTGAGGGTGCCCGCGCTGTCGTCGAGGCGGTAGCTGTAGACCGTGTCGGTGCCCAGGTCCACCGCCAGTACGTGACGTCCGTCCGGGGCGGTCACCGTCTGGTGCGCGTGCGGGCCCTCCTGGCCGGGGGCCGGGGCGGGGGAGTCGTGCGTGACCGACTGGGTGCGCTCGCCGAGTTCGCCGCCGGCGCCGATGGGGTGCACCGCGACGCTCCCCGAACCGTAGTCCGCGCTCAGCAGCCAACGGCCGTTCGGGTGCACCGACACGTGACACGGATACTGGCCGCCTGTTCCCCGGCTCCCGAGCACCTCGCCGTCGGCGATCCGCACCGCGCTCACCGCGCCCCGCTCCCGCTCGTTCACCGTGTACAGGGTCCGGCCGTCCGGGTGCATGGCGAGGAACGAGGGGTCGGGGACGCCCGTCACCACTCCGGTCGGCGTGATCTCGCCGGTGGTGGGGTGGTAGGTGGCGACCCTGATGCCTTTGCCGCCGCCGTCGCGGGAGGTGTAGGTGCCTATGTAGAGGGGGCGGGGGGTGGTGGGGACGGGGGGTGCGCTCGGGGGTGGGCTGGAAGCCTTGTGCGCACTCGTCGGCCGTTGATCGCCGCCGCCCACAGCCTCCCGCGCCTCACCGGAACACCCCACGACACCGCCTCCGGCCACCGCCCCCAGCACCCCGCCGAACCTCCGCCTGCTCCACCCGCCACTCATCCCCACACCTCACGTCCTCGCCACCGGTACCGTCCGCCACCATGACCCGACAGGGGGGCGGGATGCAAAACGGGAGGGGGTGGGGAGGGGCGGAGAGGGCCGGGCTGGAGTCGCCCCGGCGCCCGGGTTCCCGCCGCTCTCCTCGGCGCCTCGGCGTCGCTCCCTCGCTCGGGTTCCCGCCGCTCTCCTCGGCGCTCCGGACCCGCTCGCCGCCCGGCTGCGCGCTCCTCCTCGGCGCCCCGGAGTCGCCCTGTCGCCCGGCTGCCCCCGGCACCTCGTTGCCCGGGAATCGCCCCGCCGGCCACTCCCCTCGCCGCCTCGGCCTCACCACTCCCCGTCCTCCACCGCCTTCCCCCGGCCGTCCTTGAGCGGCTTGACCTGCCCCGCCCCCGGCTCCTCCCAGGCGTCGAGGTCGTCCCCGATCCAGTCGCCCACCGGCTTCACCGTGCCGAGGGTGCCGGTCGGGGGGAGGTCCTGGGCGGAGTCGTCGTAGTAGTCGAACCAGGGGAGGCCGGCTTGGGTGTAGGCGGCGCGGTCGACCGGGGAGGGCGGGGGGTTCTCGCCGGTGATGCGGTGCCATTCGGGAGGGGTGACGAGGTGGACGAAGAGGCGGGCGGCCGGGGTGGGGGACCAGTCCGTCAGGGGGCGGTCGTCCTGGTAGACCTCCTGCCGCATGGAGCCTCCGACGCCGAGCCCCATCGCGGCCGCGGCGCGAGCGCGGGGCGCGGCTGCGGGCATCGAGAGCATGGGGCCCGCCGTGGAGTCTTCCGCGAGGGCGCCGTAAGGGCCCAGCCGCTGCTCGTGCCGGCGCTGCGCCGCGCGCCACACGCGGAGCTTCTCCTCGGTCAGGGAGAAGGACTGGAGCTGGACGCCGCCCCAGGTCTCCTCGCCGGTGACCTGGCCCTCGACCGTCGCCCCGAGCCCCAGCGGCACGGCGACGAACTGCCGGACGGTCCCCTTCCCGGAGTTGATGCCGTCGAGCCAGGGCTGACGGGGGAGGACGACGTAGTTCTGAGGGTCCCGGGAGAGCCGGTCGCTCCACCGCTCGCCCGACACCGCGCAGACCTTCCCCACCCCCACCTGGAGCGCGCCGGGCTCCCGGGTACCTGTGAAGTTCAGCCACATCGCCTCGCGGAGGTACATCGGCAGCATGACCCCGCCGCGCGCGAGCCAGTGCGCCGGAGCCGTCTGCGGATAGTCGGTGATCCGCCGCACCGGGAAATCCCCGAGCCCGGGAGGCAGCGGATGCGTCCCCGTCTCGGGCAGCCGCAGCGTCCGCATGAACCGCACGGTCACCCCACCGGGCATCCGCACCGCGTCCCCGTCGATCCGCACTGTCGTCTCCGCCATGACTCCCGCTCCCTCCGCCGCCGCTCTGCCCGCCGTTGCCCGATGAACGCCCGGCCCTCCCCCTCCGGTTCCCCACCTTCACTCGATCACCCGTTCGGGTCAAGCGGAGGTCGCGGGTGTCGCCGCCGGGTTCGGGGGTGCGGACTGGGCAGGGGCAGGGGCAGGGGCAGGGGCAGGGGCAGGGGTGGCTGTGGCTCCCTGGAGCACCGGCCGACGCGGCAGACCGGCGCGTACATCGAGGAGTACCTCGCCACGCGCGCCCGCGCGCACGACGTGCTGATCCACCTCCACGAGGTGACGGCCGCCGAACTGCGTGACCGGTGACTCGCGGCGGCCGGTGGCTCAGGCGGAGAGCTTGTCCAGGAAGGCCGCCAGCAGCCCCGTCGTCCGGGTGATCTGCTCCTCCACGGTCAGGCTCTCCTCGAACCTGCTGCCCGAGTCGGGGACCTTGCGGCCCCGGACGTACAGGGAACAGGCCAGGTCCGTGCACATGTACACGCCGATCGAGTTGCCGTCCCGGCCCGCCGCGCCGGCCTTCCGCGCGGTCATCAGGGAGACGCCGCCGCCCCGGTGCGTCGTCAGGCAGAGGGAGCACATGCTGCGGTGCAGGAAGTTCCGCTGGGACGACGGGAAGCGCAGGGTGATGCCGACGAGCCGGCCCGCGTGCTCGGTGACCAGATAACTGCGGTCGGGCGCTCCGGGGTCGCGCCAGCCCAGGAAGTCGAGGTCGTCCCAGGGGTGTTCGTCCAGGTCGCGTGGGATCGCAAGCCGCTTGGCCTCACCTTTTGAACAGTTCACGAAGGAGTTGCGGATCTCCTGCTCGGTGAGCGCGCGCATGGATAGCCTCCAGAGAGTTCGGATCTCAAACCTAGGATGCCTAGGTTACGAGCTAGAGTAAGCAGTCCTGGGCTGGAGGAGCCAGTGGATATCCGTGAGCTGTCGTCGCCCCGCGCGCGTGCGGCCGTTTCCCACGTCACCGCCCACGCCTCCGGCCCGGCCGTCCCCGCCGACCTGCGCGTCACCCTCAACTTCCACCCCGACCGAACGACACGCGGCGAACCGATCCTGCGGGCGCTCGCGCGGGACGGCGCCTATCACTCCCAGTTCGTCACCGGCACCAGCAACGGCGGCCTCACCGCACACCTCGGAGGTGACCGCTGGCGCTGGGAGAGCCGCATCTTCGGCGGCGCGTACGACGACGCGGAGCCGCACGAGCGGCCCGTCTACGGCGCCCTGAACTTCCGCCGCCAGGTCGTCGGCGCCGCCCCGCGCTTCGGCTCCTCCCACTTCCGCCTCACCGCCGACGCCCTCACCCGCGCGACGTTCTGCTACCCCGACAGCGCCGCCGAACCCACCCGCTTCGGCGTCGCCGCGGCGTCCTCCCTGATCGCCTTCGCCGAGTCCGACGAGCAGGACGCCCTGAACGACTACATCGAGACCCAGGTGCACGGCGGGGTCGACCTCGCGCGGGACGTCGAAACGGTCGTCCTCGACGCCTGCTATCGCGGGACGGCCGTGGAGACCGACGCCCGGCGCCTCCCGTGCCCCGTCGAATGGCACCCCGGCTACCGCCTCACCGTCGCCGAACTGCACGCCCACGCGGACTACCGGGGCGCCGAGTACGCCGCCCTGGGCGAGGAGATCGCCGAGGACGGCCGTGTCGACCCCCGGGTGATCGGGGACGCGGCGCGCAGCGGCCGGTACGCCCTCCAGGACCTGAAGATGGTGTGGCACACGCTGGCGCGGTTCGGGGCGCCGGAGGGGGCGGGGACGGCGCTGGCGGGGGGCGGCGCGCAGCTTGTCGGGGCGGCCGAGGCGGAAGCGGCCGGGGCTGGTGCGGGAGCGCCGGGAATCTGAAACGGCGCTCCATCTGCGGCCGTTTCCGTTTCAAACCACCTTCTTCGGCCCCTGCCCGCTTCAACTCCCCCGCCCTTGGACACCTCACCCTTCAGCGCCCCGCCCCTCAACACCCCCGCCCCTCCGGCGGCCACACCCCCGCCACCAGCACCCCCTCCGCATACGCCCGAGCCACCAGCTCCGTCCGGTTGGCCGCCCCCCACCGCGCCGACAGCCGCCGCAGGTGATAGCTCACCCCGTCCGACGTGAGCCCCGTCTCCCGGGCCGCCCGCGCCGTGGTCGCGCCCCCGGCGAGCAGGGCGAGGATGCGGGTCTCGACCGGCGTCGTCTCCTGCGAGGGCGCCGGGGCGGACGGTGTCTCGTCGCCGAAGACGCGCAGCATGACCAGCAGCGACGGCGTCACGCCGACGTCGTCGCTGACGGGGTCGGCCGTCAGCTCGCCGTGCCGGACCCGCCCGCCGGGCGCGTCCCACCGGACCGACACCTGGTACCGGGACCGGTGGCGCAGCCGCAGCGCCTGGGCGATCCGTTTGACCTGCCCCGCCTCGACGGGCCGGAACAGCTCCAGCACGTCCCGCCCCTTCAGCCGCCCCGGCGTCACACCGCACTCGGCGCCCATCGCCGGATTCGCGAGGAGGACGAAGCCGTGCACGTCGCACACCGCGATCGGGACGAAGAGCCGGTCGAAGAGGTTCAGTGCCCGGTTGCGCCAGACGACAGCGGTCTCGTCCGCCTTCACCTGGTCCCCGCCGCGCGTCGTTCTCGCATGTGACGACCCTATCGGCCGAGGGCGACGGGATGTGCGGCCTGCCAGGCGAGCCTGCGGTCGGCGTCCTCGCCGATGCGGGTGAGGGTCTCGTCCAGCTCCATGAACACCTGCCAGAGGGGACGGCGGCAGGCCCGGGAGAGCTCGGCGACGACGAGGTCCTCCAGGTCGGGTACGCGCTTGTTCTTCCAGATCTTGTCGGCGAGGCTGACGAGAAGGTCCTCGACACCGGCCTCCGGCGACTGCCAGGACGCGTGCGTCGCGGCGAACCGGGCCAGTCCGGCGGGGACTTGACGCGCGAGCAGCAACTCCCGCCCCGCCTCCTCGTGTCGGGCCCCGGGACCGGAGAGTTCGGCGGGGTGCAGGGCCTTGCCGATGTCGTGCGTGGCGGCCCCGAACAGCACGGCCTCCCGGTCCACGGTGAGCCCGAAGACACCGGCGACGTCGAGGAGTTGGGCCGCGACGTCATGGACCGCACGGAGGTGGGCGACCAGCCGGGGCGGTGCGGACACCTCCTCCAGGAGGGCGACGGCCCGCGCGGGCAGCGGGCGCAGCGGGGGATCGGTGACCTCGTCGAGTGCGATCGCGGAGAGAGGCATCCGGCCAGCGTAGCCATAGGTGCCAACGGCCCTTCACACAAGAGCTCTTGCCCATTCTTGACTGCACGATCGTGTAGTGCCGTCGCCGGGCCGGCCCCCGTCCGTGGACCACGCTGGACGACGTACCAGCCGCCCAGCGAGAGGAAGCCGAGCGCCATGTCCCCCACCGCGCCGCAACCGGAACTCACGTCCGTCCCCGTCGTCGACATCAGCGCCACCGGACCCGGCCGCACACCGATCCAGCAGGTGATGGGCCTCATGCGGGAGCACGGGCCGGTCCTGGTACGGCGGTTGCACGGGCGGGACACCCTCTTCGTCGCGGACCTGGACCTGGTGACCGAACTCGCGGACGAGCGCCGCTTCGCCAAGTACGTCGGCCCGGCCCTGGAGAACGTCCGGGAGCTCACCGCCGACGGCCTGTTCACCGCGTACAACGACGAGCCCAACTGGGCGAAGGCGCACGACATCCTGATGCCCGCGTTCGCGCTCGGCTCGATGCACACCTACCACCCGGTGATGCTGAAGGTGGCCCGCCGCCTCATCGACGCCTGGGACGGCGCGGCCCGCGCCGGGCGGCCGGTGAACGTGCCGGACGACATGACCCGCATGACGCTGGACACCATCGGACTCGCCGGATTCGACTACGACTTCGGCTCCTTCGAACGCCCCGAACCGCACCCCTTCGTCGAGGCGATGGTCCGCGGCCTGGAGTGGAGCATGACCCGCCTCGCCCGCGTCCCCGGCGGCGACTACGCGGCTGCCGACGCCGCGTTCCGCGCCGACGCCGACTACCTCGCGGGCGTCGTGGACGACGTCATCGCCGCCCGCACCGGCACCGACCAGTCGGCCGCCACCGACCTCCTCGGCCTCATGCTCACCGCCACCCACCCGTCCGACGGCGCCACCCTCGACCACGCCAACATCCGCAACCAGGTCATCACGTTCCTCATAGCCGGCCACGAAACCACCTCCGGCGCCATGTCGTTCGCCCTCCACCACCTCACCAAGCACCCCGAGGTCCTGCGCCTGGTCCGCCGCGAGGTCGACGCGCTGTGGGGCGACCGGACGGACCCGGAACCGACGTACGACGAGGTCGGACGGCTCACCTACACACGCCAAGTCCTCAACGAGGCCCTGCGGTTGTGGCCGACGGCCGCCGCGTTCAGCCGGCACGCCCTCCAGGACACGCTGCTCGGCGGCCGGATCCCGCTGCGCGCCGGACAGGGCGTGACCGTCCTCGCGCCGATGCTGCACCGCCAGCCCGTATGGGGCGACAACCCCGACCTGTTCGACCCGGAACGCTTCACCCCCGACGCGGAGGCGGCCCGCTCACCGCACGCCTTCAAGCCGTTCGGGACCGGTGAACGCGCCTGCATCGGACGGCAGTTCGCCCTCCACGAGGCGACGATGCTCCTCGCGATGCTCGTCCACCGCTACCGCCTCCACGACCACGCCGACTACCGGCTCACGGTCAAGGAGACCCTCACCCTCAAGCCGGACGGCTTCACCCTCACCCTCACCCCGCGCACCCCCGCCGACCGGATCCATGCCCCCCTCCCGGGAGTCACGGCCACCGAACCCGCCGACACGGACACCGCGGGCCTCCCCGCCCGCGTCCGCCCCGGCACCGCCGCCCTCTTCCTGCACGGCAGCAACTACGGCACCTGCCGCGACTTCGCGTCCCAACTCGCCGACGCGGCCGGGGACATCGGCTGCGCGACGGAGACGGCACCCCTCGACGCGTACGCGGGAGGCCTGCCCACCGACCGCCCCGTCGTCATCGCCGCCGCCTCCTACAACGGCCGCCCCACCGACGACGCCACCGCCTTCGCCGCCTGGCTGGAGGAGGACCACGACCTCACCGGCGTCACCTACGCCGTTCTCGGCGTCGGCGACCGCAACTGGGCCGCCACCTACCAGCACGTCCCCACCCGCATCGACGACCGCCTCGCCGAACTCGGCGCCACCCGCCTCACCGACCGCACCGCCGCCGACGCCTCCGGCGATCTCACCGGCGCCGTACGGGAGTTCACCACCACCCTGCGCACCGCCCTGCTGACCGCGTACGGCGACCCCGACGCCGCCCCGGCCGACCCGGACACCCTGGAGCACGCCTACACCGTCCGCGTCGTCACCGGCGGCCCCCTCGACGCGCTCGCCGAACGCCACGGCCTGCTCCCGATGACGGTCACCGAGGCCCACGACCTCACCGCACCCGACCATCCGCGCCGCAAGTGCTTCCTGCGCGTCGCCCTCCCCGAGGGCACCACCTACAGCGCCCGCGAGGTCCCCGGCTTCACCGCCCCCCACCCCGCCCTCCCCGAAGCGTCCGCCCCCGTCACTCCCACCCGATGGAGTGACCTCGCGGCGGGAACACCGGCCCTGCCCCCGGCCGTTGAACAGGCAGACACCGCTCGTCCCACGTACGACACCCCGCAACCGGCGGCCAGGACCACCGCCCTCGCCGCCGAGCGCGCCCGGCAGGCGCGGATGGCGGTCGTGGGACCGGTGACGGAGCGCTGGGCCCCCGAACAGGCCGGCCCGGTGCACGAGAACTGGCAGCTGGCCGCCCCCATCGGCCCCGCCACCGACCTGTGGGCGCTCGGCGCGCTCCTCTTCCGGGCCGTCCAGGGCCACGCGCCCTACCCGGAGGACTCGACCGCCGAGCTCGTGCAGATGGTGTGCGGCGAACCCCCGGCGTTCGCCGAGGAGTGCGGACCGCTCAGGCCGGTCGTGGAGTCCCTGCTGCGCCAGGACCCGACCGAGCGGCCCGACTTCGAGGAGCTGCGCGGCTGGCTGCGGTCGCTGGTGCGCTCGGCGCCCGAGGCGGAGGCCGGCGCGTACGTCGTCGC